>JBFFSH010000023.1:0-34858 GCA_041572575.1 Thermodesulfobacteriota bacterium | reverse complement strand
GCTTTACATGCCGGCACTTCCAATACAAACATTTGTATTAGCTTGCTTATCTTACTATTTGATAGTTTTGTATTCTTAAGTAACTTCTTTTGCATAGTTTCAGCTTAGTATACTTTGCTGTCCTATGCGAGCTCCTAAAATTATACTAGCAATTATTAATAAAACAGTAAATATATTTTAATTCTTTATGACAATCTATATCAAAGAAATATGAATAGACAACCTGTATTTGAATATCATGCAGAAACTGTACAAGTTCCTTTATCGCTACCGGGTGGGAATACTAAAAGCATAACCATTGAGTCAGGATATGCATTTGGTACAGGTAGTCATTTTACTACTAGGCTTTGTCTAAAAATGATAGAGCAGATATATGAAGAAAGAATATTGAAAAATGTCCTAGATGTTGGGTGCGGAAGCGCGATACTGGCTATATCGACTATTGCCCTTGGTGCCAAGAATGCTTTAGCTGTTGATATTGAGCCAACTGTAATTGGAGAGGCAAGAAAAAATGTTGACAAGAATGGTTATTCCGCCCAAATCACTGTTCAAAATACTAAAATAAATGATATCGAAGACAGATTCGATCTGGTATTAGCTAATATACTTACAGATCAAATTTTAAAAATTGCTGATGATCTTGTATCCAGAGTAAACGTTAAAGGATATTTAATATTATCAGGAATTAGAATTAATGAAAAAGAAGTGATTATTGATAAACTTACTAAACTTAATACGGAGTTTAAAAAAATCTTGACTGATGATGATTGGTGTTCATTATTGTTCAGTAAATTCTAATTTTATATGTAAATAATCTTGTGTTTCATTCTTAATTAAAATATAAAGGGAATCATCATAGGCAATAAGCTGGATAAGTCTTCACTAACTAAATATTTTGAAGATGGTTGCAAACCATCTTCGGTCTGGAAACTTGGCTCAGAATATGAGTCACTTGGTGTTTACCCTGAATCGGCAAAGGCTTGCAGTTATTCCGGGCAAAGGGGTATAGAACAAGCTCTTATTCATCTTAGCAACAACACTAAGTACAGTCCTGAACTAAATGATGGTCACATCATTGCCTTACACGATAAAGAATCCAGCATTACACTTGAACCCGGAAGTCAGGTTGAACTATCAGGAAAACAGCATAGCTCTGTACATTCCATAAAACATGAAATAGATGATCATTTCAAAGAGTTATTGGAAGTGGGAGATAAGCTTAACATAAAGTTTATAAACAATGCTCTACAGCCTCTGAGCTCTCTTGATGAAATTGAGCTTATTCCAAAACCAAGATATGACATTATGTATCCTTATATGAATGAAGTAGGCACTCTTGGGCACAGAATGATGAAGCAGTCATCGGCTATTCAGATAAGCATAGACTATTCGGACGAAGCAGACGCAAAGAAAAAATTTAAAACTGCAATGGGATTAGTTCCTGTTTTTTATTCCATATTTGCCAACTCTCCTATATTAGAGGGAAAGCTCAATGGCTATAAGTCCTATAGAGGGCATGTATGGACAGATACTGATAATGACAGGTGTGGTATTTTGTCATTTCCTTTTGAAGATAAACCGATATTTGAATCTTATACTGATTATGCACTTGATGCAGGGATGTACTTTGTGCTGCGTGACGGACAGCTAAAGAACATGACGGGTATCACCTTCCGTCATTTTTTAGATAAAGGTCATGATGGCCACATAGCTACACCTGAGGACTGGGAACTACACATTTCTACGCTTTTTCCAGAGGTTAGGATGAAAAAATATATAGAAATCAGATGTTTTGACAGTCAGCCATACGAGAACATGCTTGCAGTTCCTGTTATGATCAAGGGGATTTTTTATGATACTGTGTCACTTGATGCAGCATGGAAATTAGTTGCTAATTGGAGTTGGGAGGAACGGGTTAAAGCCTATAATTCAGCTCATAAGTATGCACTTCAATCTATAAGCAGGCACAAATCTCTTCGTGAGCTTGCCGAAGAACTTATTAATATTGCCAAAACCGGCCTAATAAAACAAGATATAAAGAATGAGCTTGGTGAAAACGAATCTATTTATCTAAGCGGCATAGAACAAGATGTTAACAATGGCATCTGCCCTGCCGATAAAATTATAGAAAAATGGCAAAATGAATGGGGCAAAGATTTTACAAAATTAATAGAGCACTGTGCCTATAAGATTTAATAACACTCATTTCACAATTGCTTCTTCTGCCACGGGAGTAACAGTACAGTCGCAGCGTTTAAAACCAGGTAGAAGAAATTTGTGAAGAGCATCCTGACTATCAGCCTCAACTACATAGTAGATCACATGTTCAGCAAACGCTCCATACATTGCTTTTAATTCTATACCCTCCGCATCTGCATTATAAAGCGTCTTCGATCCCCCTTCATCCTTTGGACATGATTCCGGCGCATGAGTCTGTGTGATTACAAATAACATTGGTTTTCTCCTTTAAATATAAATTAAACATAATAATAAACTAAATTTTATATTATTAATTATTTTTTAATTGCATACCTAGGTAATTTAGCAATATTTTTTCTTCCTTATTTAACTCTTCATTATTTTTTACATATTTATCTAAAAAAGTTTTGTGTTGTAGAATTAAATCTACAGTTTCGAGCTCATTCCACTTACCTCTAAGCATACTAAATGGTACAAGTTCATGAAATAGTTTGTTTATTAACTTCCAGTTAACATCAGAATTTGAATTGTTAATCAGATTATTTAAATAATTTAATTTGTTTTCGTTTAATTTATAGGATGACTGTTTATTTAGTCTTTGTTTAAGATGTTCTGAAAATAGTTCAGGCTCTAATATTTCTTGATAATAGAACAATGAATTTATTAACATACCAAGATTAGTTGTTTTTTCGAGAAACATATTCTTTTCTGATTCGCTTTCAATTTTAGGGTAATAGTCAGAGTTTGACTGATAATTGTCCAATAACAGTTTTAGACTATTTGTAGAAATTATATAGGTTGAATTAGTAAAATAATTTGTTTGATTACTAAATCTATTTATATCATTTTTGATAGAATCTATATATTCGAATGGTTTATCATTTATTTTAATATTTTTACCATTAGAAGCCACTATAATTATAGACTGTGTACCACTGTTAATATAGATTTTAGAATCCGGAAAAACATGGTTTATAGTTTTAAGCACTATAAAAAGTGTATTTGAATCTATTTCGAATAACTGAAGCCATTGAACCAACGCACCATTTGGCTTTAATATCTCCTTTACCTGGCCATAGAATTGCTCAGTAAACAAACTCTGTACGCCACTAACCCATAATACAGATGGTTGAGATAGTATTAGATCATATTTCTTTTTTGTACTCTGGATATAAGTTCTAGCATCATCGAAAATAAAACTTATTCTATTATCATTATATGCTCTATGATTGTATGGCAAGAAATGTTTAGATAAATGATAAAACTGCTCTTCTATCTCATAAACATCAAGTTGCCTTAACAATGGATCACCAAGCAAATAGTGCGCTGTCATACCACTACCCATACCAATCATTGCAGCATTATATGTATTATTAAATAGAGACATTGCTATAAACGCTGGTGCGGCCTGATGATATTCAGCATGATATGGCTCGTTAGATTTCGACACAGCTGCTTCACCTCTACCATTTGAACGAAGCAATATTCCATTGTTTTTTTTAACTATGGAAACGGTTGCTGTTTTACCATCTTTTACAATTATTTCATCCTCATCATTAAATTGCATATTTTGCCTGAAAACCCCTGATACCAATAATGACTTATCAAGGTTTTGAAAAAAAACCGGAATAATTACAAACAAGCTAAATACAACTGCAACTAGGATTCTAGACCTATTTACTTGATAAACAAACAGCAATGCAAGCCCCAAGATAATATCAATAATGGCCCCTGTTGCTATTGTAAATTTCAATTGGAACAAAGGTAATATCAACAATCCTGCTAAAGCTGCTCCAACAATTGCTCCTATTGTGTTCCATCCATAAACAGACCCAGTGAATTGTTCATTCTTTGTAAAATTGTTTAGATAGTATGTGATTATAGGTAGAGTCATTCCAGCAAATAAGCTTGCTGGTAAAACAAGAATTAAACACACTATATATTTAAATAATATATATATGTAATATGTAGATTCTGTTCTGGGCAGTATATCACTAACTTTACTTACTAATTCAAATAAGTAATTTGATATGTAGATACTAAACATTGCAAACGAACCGAGGAGGACTTGCACATATGCAAGCGTAGTAGGAATATTTTTATATTTATACAACAATCTTTTTGCAAAATAACCACCTATAGCAAGCCCTAAAATAAATGTGGAAACCATGATATCAAAAGAATGAGTAGTTGAGCCTATTAACATGCTAATAATTCGAAGCCAGCCAATTTCATAAATAAAGGAAGATAAACCAGTTAAAAAAGCAATTGTTAGCCATATAATCAATATAAAGTTGTTAGCTAATTTTTGATCTCCGTAAAGTAAATCAGCGCCTTTTTCAAAAGTATCATTCGCTATTTTACTTTTTACTTTTTTTGATAATATAAAAAAGCTTACAGCAAGTAATATGTTTCCTGTACCAGCAATAATAAGAGACCCAACTGTTCCTAAATTTGGAATAAATATAAAAGAAGTCACCATAATACCGATTGCTGCGCCAAGGGAATTTGTAAAATAAAGCCTTGAAAGTGTACTTTTACCACGATCTTGCTCTAACCGCATTAACCCAACACAAAGAAATGGAAATGTCATCCCTATAACAATCGCAATTGGAGAGGTAATTAGAGTTAACAGTGTTATTTTTAATAAACCTGCAAAGAATGGAGAAATAGCAAAGGACGAAATTAAATAATAATAAAAATTAGATACTATTATATATGTATCATGGTAAAGAAAACCCCCAATTCCAATAAACAACTCTAATATTGCATAAGAATAAAGAGGATTCTTTAGACGTTTAACAAATTTACCAGCAATAAATGCTCCTAGACCCAAACCACCAATAAATATGCAAAGAGTAAGGATTTGACCATATGACGAATGTCCTAAAAGCAGTTTTAAATAATGTGACCAGGTAGATTCATAGATTAAAGCAATAAACCCAGATAAAGTAAATAAGAAATAAATAATGAAATACATAAAAAATAATCCTTTAATACACTAGAGTGTCAATGAACATTAAACTGAGATTGTCTTTTATTTTAAATATTTTCAAACCATAAATACATAAAGTAATATAGTTTTTAAATAATCTTTCTACTATTCAAAACAAAAGTAACAGGACCATCATTTATAAGCTCTACCTGCATATGTGCTCCAAATTTCCCGGTTTGTATATTTAAATCTGATTTCTTGAGTTCTGAAACAAATTGTTCATACAAACTTAAAGCATCCTGTCCTTTAGCAGCTTTATCAAATGAAGGTCTTCTGCCCTTTGTGCAGTCTCCAAGAAGCGTAAACTGAGAAACTGCTAAAATCTCGCCTTTTATGTCTAATACAGAAAGATTCATTTTAGAATTTTCATCCTCAAATATCCTTAAATTTAGTACTTTAGATACCAAATATTGTATATCCGAGCTATCATCATCATTCTCTGCACCCACTAAAATCAACAGCCCCTGTTGAATATTTCCAATTATCTCACTATTGACTTTAACTTTTGCTTGTTTTACTCTTTGTATTACTATTTTCATAACTTAAAGTAGTTTTTTTAGAAAACTTAATAAATTAATTTAACATTTTGAAAAAATGTAGTAAAATAATTACATATTTTAAATAAGCGGAGGATATTCAAATAATGAAATCTTATATATACGGTTTAATAATATCTAGTTTCCTTTTCACAGGTGTATCATTTGCTGGTTCTTATGATATTACCACAGGCCCGGGGCAGATGCCTAGCAAAATTGTAAAAGAACATATAGTTCAGCACGGTGAAGAACTTCATTTACTTTCCGCTTATTATCAGCTAAACCCAAGGGAGTGGAGAGAAATTTATAACAAGAATGATTATCAGATTAGTAACCCAAACTTAATATATCCTAAACAGAAATTTAAAGTTAGCGTATATGAAGACTGGGAGCCACCATATGACCTTGATCAGTGGCTAAAAGATAACCCTAGATGGTAATCTAGTTTAGTATATAAAAACAACAACAAAAAAAAGGTGACTATTATAGTCACCTTTTTTTATACCTAATTTTAGATCTAATTTCGTTCTCCCCTCACTAAGCTTATTAATTCTATCAATCTCTTAAAGCTATCTTCATTGCCGATAAAGGTTTTTAATTCATTTAGCTTATCCTTTCCATCTATTTTTGCTTTTACCTCAATGTAGTTACTTTCAAAATATGGTGAATAGCTGATTTGAACACTTTTGGGAAGCTTAAGACTCTTAATAATTTTATGATATTCTTTTTCAACTTCAATAAGTTTTGGACTCCTTAATTTCTTAATACAAAGCCTGATATCGTTTTTATTAATCTTTTCCTGACTTTTTAGTGTGTTTTCAATAATATGAGCAATAGATATGTCGTCTCTTATAGAAATATCATTCAATTCAGTTAAGAACTCTCTTGTTTCATTTGTGTTAAACCTGAAAGGAAGAAGAACTTTGTTTAAAATCAGTAAAGCATTTTCTGTATTGATTTGGGAAAGTAAAAAACATTGCTCAGGATTTAACCTCTCTTCTATATAATATTCTAAGATTCTCTCATTCAAATTCGATAAATACGTAAATCTTTGAATATTCTTTTCAGAGGTAGGATAACCAATTAATTCCAGGAATTTTTTAACATCATTTCCGTGATAAATATATTTTTTACAAAGTTGCCCTATTTCAATATCCGTAAATCTATCTCTATTGTCTTCATAAATTATTTTAATACATTTATCAAAAGAAATTTCATTTTCATCTATTACTTTACAAAGTACAGTTTTTAATCCCAGTTCTTTGCAAACACTAAAACGTTTAAAACCAGTCAGGACAATGTATTTATTATCGCTTTTAACGATAATTGGGGGGTTAATAATTCCAATGCTTTTTATGGAATTAAATAACTCATTTGAAATATTGTTGTACAAAATTAAATATTTGGGATTAGAAATATCTATATCTGATATCTCTATTTCTTTAACTATCATTTAGAATAAATGTGTTAATTAGAAAAATCTAACTACTCCAAATACAGTTCCTACTATTCCAAGTGGGGCTAAGTCCTCTACTGTATCAACACCCTTATCTACCTTTTGCAACGTATCCTTAGCGTCCAAATAAAGTGAGTCATCATTTACAAGAAGCCCAAGAGTTCCCTGCCCACTATTAATTTTTTTAAGAATTGCATTTAAGTTAGTAGCAGCTTCAGTTGCTTCATTATAAAGGGTGTCATCATTTAAAAGTTTTCCCAAAGACCCACCCTCAAGACTAATGTTTTCAGTAAATTCTCCAAGATTTGTCATAGCAGTTCTTGTTTCATTGTATAAAGACTCATCTGTAAGTAATTTTCCCAATGTGCCCTTTCCACTTTTAATTGAACTTGTTATATCGCTTACGTTAGCAAATGTACTTGTCGCATCATTATAGAGCTTATCTTCGTTAATAAGCTTACCTAATGTGCCCTTACCTTCTGAGAGATTTTTTACAACAGTATTTAGGTTTTTTATAAGACTAGAAACATCTTCTTTATTTTCTCCAAATATATCAAAGGTTTCAAAAGTGGAGCTTATTGAGCTTATAGTATTTTGAACATTTGATAATATCTCATTTATATCCGCAGGTTCTTCGCTTACAAGTGTAGATCCGGCAGCAGCTAGCTTAGCACTTTGAGTTCCATAGTCCACATTAAGGTAGCTTGTACCCAAAAGGCTTGTAAGCCTGATAGTAGCCTTTGAATCTTCTCTTATAGGTACATCTTTATCCGCTTTAAATGTGACAGCAATCCTTCCCTTATCTATTTTTATATCGGTTACTTTACCTACCTCAAGTCCAGAAAATTTAACAGGATTTCCCACTCTAAGCTCGCTGATATTCTTAAAATAGACTTGAAAACGGTTTTGATTTTCAAAAAAAGGAAGGTCTCCTACAAACTCAAAGACAAACAACAGCAATAAGAATCCAACTAAGAAAAATAAACCTGCCCTTGTATTGTTATTTATTTACAACCTCCTTTATTCACATACTTGAATCAAAGAACTGCCTTATTTCAGGCTCAGTACTAAGTCTCATTTCTTCAAACGAACTGACTTTAAATATTCTTCCATCATAAAGTAAAGCTACTCTGTCTGCTATTTTAGACGCCAGACTTACATTATGAGTAACTAATATCTGAGTAACTTTTATATTTGTTTTCAGGCTGTTTACAAGTTGGGCAATATTTCCTACCAGCATAGGATCAAGCCCCGCTGTAGGCTCATCAAACAGTATTAAGTCAGGATTAGTAATTAACGCCCTTGCAACAGCTACCCTTTTTTTCATTCCACCACTAAGCTCCGAAGGCATTACATTTTCCTTTCCTTGTAGTCCAACTATAGATAGACATGATGAAACTAAGGCGGCTATATCATTATCATCTTTAATAATATTGTGCTCCTTAAGGTAGAGCGCAACATTTTCTTCTACTGTAAGCGAATTAAGCAGAGCTGATGACTGGAATACCATAGCAATACTATGTTTTTTTCTGCCTGCAATTTCTGTAATGTTGTCTCCGTTTATATAGATATTTCCACTATCAGGCTGTAGTAAGCCAACAATATGTTTTAGCAGTACACTTTTCCCAGAACCGCTTTTACCAAGTATTACGAGGGTTTCTGATGGCCTGACTTCTAGGGATAAGTTTTTTAATACCTGATTGCTGCCAAAAGATTTACAAACATTAGATACAGTGACACTTACGGCTTTTCCACTTAAGTAGGAAAGTATATCATTACTACTAATATTTTGTTTTCTTTGTGCTTCCATATTTTAGTCCAGCCCAATGAGAAATAAAAACCTTGTGATAAAGTAGTCAGAAATTAATACTGTAATAAAAGACAGTACAACAGCCCTTGTAACAGAGGTTCCAATCTCTCTTGGCCCTCCCCTGGTACTAAGTCCCACATAACCGCATATGGATATAATTAAAATTCCAAAGATTACTGATTTAATCATTCCATTTAGTATGGCAACAAAATCTACAAGCTCTTTTAAATTCTTGAAATATATAGGATAAGAAACATTTATGTCCTGGTTTACAGCAGATACTACAGCTCCTCCAAACCAGCCAACTAGATCCATAAATACGACCAATATTGGCATCGCTATAATGACCGCCAGCAGTCTTGGCATTACAAGATACTTTACAGGATTAATATCCATGGTTTTTAAGGCGTCTACTTCTTCGTATACAGTCATAGAGCTTATCTCAGCTGTCATCGCAGAGCCTATTCTTCCGGCAATTAAAATAGCCGCCATCACCGGGCCAAGCTCCTTTACCATGGATAGGCCAACAATACCTCCAATACTTTCTTCTACACCAAATTGAGCAAGTTGGGGACCAGTTTGTAAGGCAAGCACACCACCAATAAAAAGAGATATGAGAGCAGCTACTGGTATTGTATTATTTCCAATATTAATTATCTGAAAGTATATTTTATCTCTATTGGCCATAAAGTCTTTTGACCAGTATAAACTCTCAATAAATAAATTTATTATTCCACCCGTTGTATTAAACAGGGAATTCATGCCTTTTATCATATTACTATCATGTATATCATAAGTTATTGCTAATTTAAAAGCGCAAATTCAGTCTTACTTATAAATTTTATTCTTTTAATGTCTATCAAACCTCCAAAGAATTTATAGACTTGAATGTTATCATGTCTATTGTATTCAAATAAAGGTAAAAGCGGGCTTATCTTAACCTGCCTGCTGTCATCCGATTTCCTGCTTTTATAAGTATTCCATAATATAGTAGTTGTTTCTTCTCCTGTTACCATTTTTTTCTTCTCATAAAGAGTCCAAAAAGGCGAAAAGTTGTTCTCTATTTGTCTGTTATCCGGCAAAAAGGGGCTTAGTATTGATAAAATATTTATTTTCCTGTTTCCTTTTCTGTCCCTGTGATATGAAAATATTGGCCACAGGTCAATTCTTCTAGATGTTCTGCCGTTTAAGTTTTTTGGTATTTCCATTACATCCTTATAAAGAAAAAGCATATAATATTTTTTTGATATCCTATAATCCTCAAGATCCGTGACTCTATAGCTATACAAAGGCCAGAGAAAATATCCGTCTTTGTCTTCTCCTGAAACTTCATTTGCAAAAAACGGGAAAAACCTGTTTTCGTATTTTTCCCCTCTGGTAAAGTTAAAAACCGGCCATGGGGCATCGATTCTTTCAAATCCGTTTTTCCTGTCTGTATATTTATTGAATAACGGCCAGAGGTATGATTTCTGGTTTATGTTTTTTGAGTCAAGCTCTGAGTAGAACGGAAGGTATGATACATATCTTACTCTCTCATCATAAAACTGTTTTTCTCTTTTTACATAAAAAGGCCATAATACGAATTTTTCATCGTAATAAGATTTTTTCTTTTTCTTATACCCATAAAAAGGCCAGAATTTAAAACCCTCAACATCTTGCCCTTTTTGATAGCCGATAAAAGGCCACAATATATTATTGTTTATCTCCCCTTCACTCTCAGTCTGTAAAAACAAGGGAAACAGCACAAATTTAATCCTTTCCTTGTGAAATTTATTCTTAATATTTCCGTATAGAGGGAAAAGCGCTAAATAGTTATCTTCCTTATCTTCAGAAAAGCTAGAAAAGAAAAGCGGGAAAATACTAAATTTTCTTTGTATATCGTTCTTTCTATCAGTGGAGTTATAATTTATAAAGAAGAATATATTGAAAGCTCTGTTATTCTCATGCCTTCTGTATCCTGCAAATGGATAAGCTATATCCAGATAGTGTTTATCTTTTTCATAATCATATTCATTGTAGAACAGGGGTCTGAATCCATATTGTTTTTTATGATCTTCTGTTTTATAGATAAAGAAAGGGCCGAGAGCAGTAATATGCTTTTTGTTAAGCTCAGGGTTGTTCGTATAGTCAAACAAAGGACCAAAACTTATTTCTTCCGCACTTATAGATAGGGAGGTAATAATCAAAAATATAGCAATATATATAAAATGCTTAAAACGATTCAATATAAATTCCCCCACACCTAAACTATAAATATACCCTCCGAACTCTTTTTCCTACAATTGAGAGTAGTTCGTACGATATCGTGTCTGCAAGTGATGCAATATAATCTACGCTGATATTTTCATCTCCAAACAATACTGCTTCATCACCAACATTTATATCTTTAAGATTTGTAATATCAATTATAGTAAGATCCATACAAACCCTACCAATTACAGGAGCTGTAAAACCGTTTACGCTTACAACCCCTTTATTTGATAAGTGTCTCGAATATCCATCTGCATATCCTATTGGAAGTACAGCAATTTTAGTTACCCTTTCAGTAATAAATGTTCCTCCATAGCTTACTCTGGCTCCTTTAGGTAGCTCTTTAATCTGGATAATCTTAGATTTAAGCTTCATTACCGGATGTAAATATATATCATCCGCTGCACTTGCTCCATATATCATGATTCCAGGTCTTACAAGATTAAAATGTGAATCTTTAAACCTTTGTAGTGCTGCACTATTGGCACTGTGATAATATATCGGCTTTATCCCTTTTTTATTAAATTCATCACAAATCTGCTTAAATATTAAAATTTGGTTACTAGTATATGCCTCATCACAGTCTGCACTTGAAAGATGTGTAAAGACTCCTTCCATTATTACATTATTTAGACTTAATAAATCAGATAAATATTCATTTAATTTTTCACTTTGTAGTCCAAGCCTGTTCATCCCAGTATCAATTTTTAGATGATACTTAATTTTCATATTGTTTTTATAACCATATTTGTCCAGTTGTTTTAAAAGGTCTAATGAAAAAACTACAGGAATTAACTTGTTTTTTACAACTATTTCGATCTCATCAGAACAAATACCGCTTAGGATAATAATTGGGGTATTTATTCCAGAATTTCGTAGTTCGAGGCCTTCATCCACAGTAGCAACGCCAAACATGTGGCATTCCTGCTCCTGTAGAGTTTGGCTAACTCTTACAGCACCATGGCCATAACCATCTGCTTTAACTATGGCCATAATCTTAACTTTTTCGCCAACAAGTTCGGCTGTTCTTAAAAAGTTTTGAGAAAGAGCCTTTAAATTTATCTCAGCCCATGTAGGTCGCATTGTATATTGATAATCGGATTAGGGTTAAATATCAACAAATATTTTTTTAGAATTATCTGCAGTTAAATTCTTAACATTTGTAATTTTATCACTAAACATTTCTAGTGTACGCTGGCTTTCATTTCCCACCAGGTCAATCAATATCGAGTACACTTTAAATTCATAGTTCTTTTTATCCTCTTTGAATGATTCAAGCCAGCCTGGTCCTATATGTGACTCTCCGTCAGTAATAAATACAATATCGGCATTATTTTCTCTATACTCTTTTAGCAAATCAAGCGCTTTTGTTAGAGGTTTTTCAAAACTCGTACCGCCCCCTGGAAAATATTCTGCAACACTAATAAACTGCTCACTATCAATAGATTTAATACTGCTGTTTGATAAATCAAAATGTTTTACTTCATAATCTCCCGAGGTAAAGGCAAGTATATCACACTTTCTTTTCTGTTTTCTTGCAGTCTCGGCAAGTGTAAGAGCTACCCCTTTTGACCATATTTCCTTTTCACCACTCATTGATGAGCTGCAGTCTAGACATATAATAAATGGCCCTTTGGATCTGTTATCTTTTAGGTGATATTGCTGTAGCTGTCCGTCTAAATATTTTAAGAAAAAATCTTTTTTAAGTGCATCATTTGAAAGCTTTATAATTTCAGAAGAAATTGCCTTACCGATATCATTTCCCAGAGTGATAGAATGTATTTCATCAGTTCTGGTTCTCCAGTTTTTGTTTCTAACAGAGTGCATAATATCTCTTAAGCTTCCCATCATATTTGCAAGTTTTCTAAGTTTATCGTTTTCAATTAATTTATGGGCCAGATCAATTTTCTGTCCTGCCTCAGAATTTGCTGAAGAATTAATATTATCTTCAAGAAGTGTGCTATTTGAATAGTAATCACTCATTCTAGCGTCCATATCCATAAGACCGGTATTAATAAAATTTGTTATCTGATCCTTATTGTCAGTGATTTTCTTATTCATATTATTTAATGAATCATCCATCTCATCTTGAAGTCTGTGAATATCAATATTCTTTTCATTTTCTATCGAATCCAGCTTTTTTGCTAAATCTTCATCATTATTTTTCTCTTGAATATCTTTTATGACCTCAAGCTCACTATTAATCTCCTTAATTTCTTCTTCTATATTCTCTATTTTATTTAGATCAGAAAACGATTTTTTGGAGAAAAAATTGTTGGTTTTAAGCCACTCCAGCACCGAATTTCCAAATGTAACAGTTGCTACAGCAGATTTTGTTTCATCGAGAAAGGTATCGTTTCTTATATATTTTAAAAACTCATTTTTATATATATCGTCTATAAAAGTTTTAAATAGATTTACTCCTTTACCTTGTTCAAATTTTTTGTTGTATAGCATTTCAGCCTTATAAAAGCACAGGAACAGGTCAAAAACAAAATTGTAATAGTTTGGCAATAATCTGCTGCCTTTATCTATTAGTTTTGCAAGCTCTTGTGATCTGGATAAAGTATTTACAAAAATTTCTTTGTCCAATGAATCAAAATCGATTATTTGGCTCTTTTTTAAGATTTCCATTGAATTTTAAGATTAACATATAAGATAACTGTATCAATTTAGTTATCTGATGATAGAATAATCAGCTATTTTATAAGTCATTAAAATTAAATGAGCCTAAACAAACAAGAAAAAAAAGCTGTACTAAGCGTAAGCGTAATTATTTCAATACGCCTTCTGGGTATATTTTTAATATTACCTACATTTAGTATATATGTGCTTGAATATCCGCTTGCAACAAAAATCACTGCTGGCATAGCCTTTGGTATATATGCAATATCACAGAGCCTGCTGCAGATACCCTTTGGATGGGCAAGTGACAAATTCGGCAGAAAAAGAGTATTAATATTTGGAATCCTTATATTTATTATTGGAAGCGTACTCTGCGGATTTGCCGATAATATAAACGAGCTTATACTGGCTAGGGTTCTTCAGGGAAGCGGAGCCATAAGCTCTGTAGCAATTTCATCTCTTGGCGATCTTACAAGACCCGAGGTAAGAGCTCAGTCTTTTACAATAACAGGAATTATGATTGGCGTTACATTTATTGTAGGAATGCTCCTTGGACCGCTGCTTGCAGCAAAGCTGGGTTTTGAGAGTCTCTTTTTTATATTGGCTGTTCTTGGTGTTATAGCAATTGCTGCAACACTTTTATATTTCCCTGATATAGAGGTCAAGAAACTAGAGATAAACAAGACTCGTCTTTATGCATATTTAAAGAATAAAGACATTAAAACTCTATTTTTCTCCGCATTTATAAATTCGATAACGACAAATATTTTCCTGTTTGTATTTCCTCTAACATGGGTTCTGCTTGGAGAATCTAGTGAGAATATATGGGAAGCTTATTTAATTATTCTTGTTCCGAGCTTTCTTGTTGTATTTCCTTATATCAGGAGGGCTGAAAAAAATAAAAACCTTAAAATATCTACAAAAGCTGCATGGCTGTTGCTGCTTATTTGCTTTGTTTCTTATCTTTTTGTAGAATCCGATAAAAACCTTCTGCTATTTGTAGGTATTGTGTTTTTTATAGGCCATACAATATTTCAGTCATTAATGCCTACGTTTTTAACTCAGCGCGTTCCATCGGAATTCAGGGGAGTATCTACAGGGTTTTATAATCTATCGAGTTTTTCCGGAGCTGGAGTAGGAGGTATACTTGCAGGTTATCTATATAATTTTGGAATCTTATACCCACTGGCATTTATAATAATATTCCTATTTATCTGGCTTTTAATAGGCCTTCCAAAGGCCCCTGAAAGAGCAGACTATTAACTTGACTAATAAGTCATCAGGGCTACTAATTAATATTATTAAACTAAATACATTTCCATGAAACTATACACTCTCAATAAGACCCAAATATTACCAATTGGACTATGTGAATGCTGGAATTTCTTTTCTAATCCGTCTAATCTAGAACAAATCACTCCACCTGAACTTGGACTAAAGGTAAAATCAGAGACTGCCGACAAAATGTATGCAGGCATGATAATAGAGTATGACGTAACACCGTTGGCCGGAATAAAACAGACATGGGTTACAGAAATTACTCAAGTCGATTATTTAAACTATTTTATTGATGAACAGAGGTTTGGCCCATACAAATTTTGGCATCACCAACATAAATTCAAAAAACTCTCAGATAATACAACACAAGCTATAGATATCGTAAACTACAGCCTTCCCTTAGACCCTGTTTCACGTATCATTAATAATTTATTCATCTCAAAACAGCTAAATAGAATTTTCGAATTTAGAAAGCAGGTATTGGAAAAAATGTTTGGTAGTATACCTTGTTGATTTACAACAATATTATACAAATTAATAATAAATAAAAATGACTAAACAAGACACACAAATTGTTAATTTAAATCAGTACAAATTTGATCAGCTTGAAAAGGAGCTTAGAATAAAACTAGCAGAATTTACTGAAAAACCAGATATTGCTTCTCAGATTGGAGAGGCATTCTACATATGGAAAAATAACCCTGATTTACTTCCGGAAGATTTGGCAATGGATGAAATTGATGAATCATCTTTTTCCAGATTTTTTGACTGGTTTATATATGATTTCAAATTAATAGATTCAGGCAAAACCATTATTTCTACCTTCTATGAAGAAAACAAAAAAGATTTATCCAAAATAGAACAGACAATAATAAAACAAGCAAAAGAGAGTATCTGCAGCTTTTTTATATTAGAAGATATTATTGAAGATAATAAATGTATTATCTCCGATATATTTACCGAAGAAAAATTTACAATAGTAGATAAATCTACAGCTGAGAAAGCTAAATTATATAGTATTTTGGGAGCAAGAATTCTTCAGTCTGACAACACCCTGCTTTTTTCTGACATTATCACGCTCTACCCAATCGCTTTTAAATCGTTAATACTGGATTTCTATAAAAAAGAGTATAGAGAATATGAAAATTCATGTGATGGTAAACCAAGTATAAAGAAATTTTTAAAAGACTGGGGGTACCTCATTTTCCAGTATCTGGAAAATATATCCAAAAACCCCAGATTTCTTAATTCATTAGGACAAGAATTTATATTCACTATTTCAGAGTACAAAGTAATTAACCACAAAGCTGCAATTGAGCTTCTCGATGACACCCCCAATATTACTCCAATTATAAAGAAAACTGATGATCTAAAAGTTTATTTAATAGCATCGGAGAATAATCCGGAAACTGAGGGAGTTATTGAACTTGATAAAAACTATTTAAACCTTGAATGTTATTCAAACAGCTCGCAATCAAAAATGAAAGAACTCTTTGACTCCAAATTTTACGGTGTATTAAAACATGAAAAAGATACAATCAAAGATCTCAATTCGCTTATAAATGTAAATAAGAATAAGAAAAAATATAAAGTAGACAGACTGCCTCCAGGAGTTAAAAATAAAAAAGAGATGGACTCGATCCTGGATGATTATTATGTACAGTGGCTAGATGAACCTTTAGATATTCTTGGTGGGAAATCACCCAAAGAAGCATCACTTTCTGAAGATGGTAAATTACAGCTCCATACAATACTAACTGAATTAGAAGATATTTATGAAATTGCAAGGAACAGGGGCGAGCCTTATTACAATGTCAATATTCTTAGAACTAAGTTAAATCTGTAGCAGTCTCTATCCCGTATACAGAGCCTTCTTCCCCTTGTTATATATAAATATTATTAGTACTATAATGAGAAGCGCTAAACTGATTTGTAACACGATCACAGAAACAATCTTTAGATAAGAAAAATACGGGCTTACATACCTTATAAGCCATCCTGCAGAAATATCGCCAAGCGCAGACAAAAATGAAGACAAAATCAAAATTAATTTATATATATTTTTTATAGAAGCAAATAGTATTAAATGGTTTAGAGTAACCAGAAGTATCGCCATAGAGAAGAAATGAAAATGAGATTCCTGTAGAAGGCCTATATAACTCTTAGCAGGCCTGAAGCTTTCTTCGGAGCCCAGATAATATTGTACCACCGATTCATAGCTAAACCCGATCTGTAAATATAAAAGCAGGTTTGTAATCCATAGAAATACAAAAAACAGTATAGTGAAGCCAATAATGATCTTTAACAAATCATTTTTATTGATATCGTTTGAAATAAAATATCTCAATCTTAATTTGCCCCTCGTATTACTACCTCAAAAATAGCCAGCACCTTTTTCACCGCATTTGCAGTAGCGTTAGAAGAAAGAGTAGCTCCCGATATATTAGGTATATCATAACCTATTTTTATTCCGTCACTTAATTTCCTTTCTTTAAATAAATCAATCCAGCCCTCCGTTGGCTTATATTCCTGAGGCTCAAAGAAAGCCAGGATTTCAGTATAGTTTAAAGAGCCGTCAGGATTTATCACTACAATTATAGTTTGCGTTTTCGTTCTTACGGTGTGAGTGTCAATTGCTGCATAACCCACATCCCTGCCGTCTTTTTTGCCGATATATAACAAAAACAGCTTAGAACCTACTTTTGTTTTTGATAGCTCTTCAACATCATTTATTTGTTCAGGCTTTAAAAAATAAGACTTTTTCTCAATTGTATCGGCATTAGGAAAAGCAACTTTAAGCGCCTCATCCTTTGGCATAAAAACCTTAGCATATAAATTAGGCGAAATTAACAAGATATTAATAATAAGAGAAGCTGAAATCAATTTACCAGCTTCTCTTATTATTTTATTTGATAATAACTTAAAACACATATCCAAGTCCAAGGTTTATCTGATTATTTGAAGAATCAGCCTCATCATCTCTTACCTGATAATCTACTTTAACCACTACATTTGGTATTGGTTTATAATTAAGTCCAAACGTCAAAACATCTCTATCATTGGCTGGATTTCTTAAAAAACCAGCTGGTACATCTTTTTGAGTGTCATATTGTTCATATCTTACAAAAGGAGCAAGATATTGAAAATACGGATGAACGTCTGCAAGTGACATTATATTATAAGCTCCTTGTACATACCATCCAAACTGCTCCTCGCCGACTGAGTCATCGCCAACAAGCCCATTTTGAGCGTTTATGAGCTCCGCATCATCCAGGAATGTATATACGAATAAGGCCCTGCCTTCAAATCCTCTCCAATTAATATCGACATCTCCTTCATACATCTGGAAAAGGCCTCCAATTGTTTGCCCATCTACGCTTTCATTTTGTCCCGTCTGTCCAATGAACCATGAGCCGCCGAATTTAACCCCGGGAATGGGATCATATTCCAGCCTGGAAACAAATGCAATATCGTTAAACCTCGCCCTGTTGCCTTTAACTCTCAGACTCCTGTTGTTAGATGCCCTAAAACCTCTTGAATCAAAGCTGTTCATTAAATAAGCCCTGTAGCTCAGTGTGCCCGGAATAACATCATTAATCTCGCCAAATATACCTGCTCCGCTCTCTCTCCATGTAGTAGGGATTATCTGAGTTTCTATATCGGGCCTTAATACTCCAAAAAATGTCGTTGGCTCATGCTGTTCATTGACTATTCCAAATGGCGCCAATAAGAGCCCTCCCCTTATGTTGAAGCTTTCAGATATTAAGAAATCAATACTGGCAAATTCAACAGATGCCGATCCAGATCTTCCATCCTGGTTGCTGCTTGTTGTTCCGTGTTCAAATTCTATCTCGGAATTAAATATAATATTATCTGTAAACTTGTGACCCACATATAATATTACACGCTGAGTATCCACCGTATTGTCGTCATCTTCTTCAATCTGACTTATAAAAAGCTCGCCATATCCACCAACCGAAAATCCCTTTCCTACATGATAAACCTGCGATGCCCCCTCAGCATGTCCGTGTTTTTGTTCATATTTACGCTCAGCAGTTACTGAGGAAGATTTAATATTTTCAATCTCTTCTACTAATACAGTTAATTTATCTTCGATTTCGCTTATTTTATTACTTACACCCTGCTGTTCTTTTAATTTATTTACTTCCTGAGATACTGCTTCGAGTTTTCTCTCAAGCTCCCTTATTCTGCTGTCCTTATCCATCTCTTCCGACATAACCGTGCTACTTGCAACAGAAAACAACAAAATAAAAATCGTAAAGAATAAATATTTATATCCTTTTTGTATATCCAAATATATCCTCATATAAATATTTCCCCCTTTATTTTATATTTACAATATTTTCAGGTTTTTAATCTCTATTATGGATATCATAGGTAGATGTTATACATAATTGATTTTTTGTTGTCAATAACTTATTAATAAAATCTTATAAATCACAAATAGTCTTCTATAGTTAATCAATTTCTTATTATAGATATGTTAGGTCTAGGATATACATATTGAATAATCATTTGTCAATACAGTTACAAATAATTAAAATATATATTTGATCCGGAAATCTAGTTTCAACTATCATGGGTGTTTCCTCGAATTACAATATGTTAAAATTCTATAAAACCTAACAACTTTCTAGTTTAATACTAGTTTATTAAAATTATCATTATTATAAATATTTATTTCATTTTCATGCTTTTCTATTATTAACACTGCTATCTTATCTAATTGATCTATTATTTTTTTAGATTCTTCAATACTTAATACAGAAAAAGCAGTAGACAGAGCATCGGCAAAAAGCGGATTTTCCGATACCACAGTAACTGAAGAGAAGCGGCTTACAGGAAAACCTGTTCTTGGATCTATGATATGAGAATATTTCCTGTCTTTTACTAAAAAATATCTCTCATATCCTCCGGACGTTGATACAGACATATTGCTCACATTAATAGTTTTTATATATTTGTTACTATTATCAGGGTCTTTAATTTTTATTACCCAAGGCTTACCGTCTAAATCTTTACCAAGAGCATGAATATTTCCACCAAAATTAATCAGTCCGTTTTCTATCTTCTTACTTACCAACAGCTCTGCTAATTTTTTTAATACATGCCCCTTACCTACTGCTCCATAGTCCAGTTTTATGCAACTTGAACTAAAACCGATCTTTTTATGTATAGAGTATAATTTTAATTTATCAAACCCTATGCACTTATCACGTATTGATTCTATTAAACTAGTCTTAGGAATTTTATTTTTCTTTGCTTCTTTTTTCCAGATGTCTACTAGTGGTCCCACAGATATATCGAAAGCACCATTTGTTAGAGCAGATATAAAATAAGAAAATCCGGTAAGTTCAAAAAACTCTCTGGATACTTTTATGTACTGATCTTTGTTGATTCTAATAGCTGATAGTTCACTGTCTGCCCTGTAGTTACTAAATATTTTATCAATCCTATTAACTTCCACAATTGATTCATTTATTGCATCTAAACAGTGTGTCCTATTCTTGCAAAGAAGATTAAACTCAAGGCTTGTACCCATAACATAAAAAGCTCTTTGTACTTTTTGATATGACTTAGGGGTAGTATCGGAATAAGCCGGAACAAATATGAAAAAGAATTGAGCAATTAGAATTAAGGCAATTTTCATGATTGAATATATTTAATATAATATAATTATGCTATATTTAGCCCCTTAATTTAGTGTTAAATAAATAAATTACAAAACATTTTTTTGAATTATTATATACTTGAAGAAAAATAAATATTAAAGTAATATCTTAATTATTACTTATATATAATATAAATCATTATAAAATGTTATTTAAAGAATATTATCAAGTTAATGACAGACCAGTTATTTCATTTGAGATATTTCCGCCCAGGACGGATGAAGGTCTTAAAAAACTAAAAGATGTCACTCTGCCTGAACTTATTGGATTAAATCCAAGCTACATCACTGTCACATATGGCGCAATGGGTACTACTCGTGATAAAACCCTTGATATTGCATCATTTATTAAAAATGAGCTGTCAACTGAAACTGCCTGCCACCTTACCTGTGTTGGGTCAACAAGAGATGATATTGATCAAATTCTTGATAATATTGCTGGAAATAATATCCACAACATAGTCGCTCTCAGGGGTGATCCTCCAAAGGATGGTGTCGTTAATGAAAACAGCTACAGATATGCTAATGAGCTTGTTGCACACATAAGGGATTATGAGCGGAGAAACAACTTAAAGTTTGGTATTGCTGTTGCAGGGTATCCTGAAAAGCACCTTGAAGCTCAATCCATTGAAGATGACATAGAAAACCTCAAAAAGAAAATAAATGCTGGCTCTGATATTATTATAACTCAGCTTTTCTTTTTAAATCAGTATTACTATGATTTTATAGATATAACAAAATCACATGGAATAGATCAGCCTGTTATACCGGGCCTTATGCCAATTCTATCTACCAAACAAATTCAGAGAATATCCTCAATGTGCGGCTCAAAGATTCCTGCGTATCTAAAAGATGATCTGCAGCAGGCAAACAGTGATGATACCAAGGCAAAAAAGATCGGTATAGATCAGTGCATAATACAGGCTAATGACCTTCTGAGCAGTGGTGTGCCAGGGATACATT
The DNA here is from genome assembly GCA_041572575.1 of Thermodesulfobacteriota bacterium. Classification (GTDB taxonomy): domain Bacteria; phylum Desulfobacterota_D; class UBA1144; order Nemesobacterales; family N074bin48; genus N074bin48. The sequence goes on along the minus strand of JBFFSH010000023.1, from coordinate 13,054 downwards.
TTTATGTACTTAACCATTCAGAGCATATTAAAGAAATAATTAGTCAGTTAGACATTTAATACCATATAAATATTTTTTTCCGTTTTTCCTGATATAGTCTAGAGATTTATTAATACAAAACCATGCCCGAGACCAAAGATTTATTTGAAAATATAGCAAAGGTATACGACCCGCTGAATACATTTTTCAGCATGGGGTTTCATAAGAAATGGAAAACTAAGTTAATAAAGGAATTTAAAGGGGCTCAGTTATTACTAGACCTTGCAACCGGCACATCTGATGTTTCTATCAATTTCATAGATCATAATTTAGCTTCAAAAGCTGTTGGGCTTGATCCAAGCATTAATATGCTATTAGAATCTAAAAAGAAGTTAAAGAACAAACAACTAAGCAATAAAATATCGATTGTCAGAGGAATAGCAGAAGATCTACCATTTACCGAAGGTTTATTTGATGCTGTTACAATATCTTTTGGTATAAGAAACACTGTTGACCCACAGAAATCGTTAAATGAAATGTACAGGGTGCTAAATAAAACAGGCAGTATAGGAATTCTGGAGTTTTCACTTCCTAAAAACAAGATTTTTGGTCCTGTATACATGGCTTATCTCAATAACTTTTTCCCACTAATAGGTTCTATATTTGGTGCAAGTGAAGAATACAGGTACTTAGGTGACTCGATTTCTAAATTTCCTAATCGAGACAATTTTATAAACCTTATGAAAAATGCAGGATTTAAAAACTGTCGATATGAAGAGCTTAATATCGGTACCGTGATTATGTATAGAGGGTTTAAGTAACTTACACAGAATTTAATTTGGTTATAATAAGATTGTATAAAACTGACAGCTCATCGGCTGTAGATTTTACATTTGCAGATAATATCTTTTCAAATATCAAAGATTTCTCAATTCCTAACTCCTCACATATTAGTCTGGAATGATAATAAGTAGGAAGCCATATAAATAATTTTTTAACAGTATCAATGCTCGAGAATATTTTAATAAAATGTTCTATATTGAGTACATAGTAAATTCTGTTATTAAATGGTGATTTCTTAAGTATTTTTTTCTCAGGGTCCCAGATATAATGACCAACCGTTGGCCTCCACTTAAGCCCGGCGTCTTTTAGTATCAAAGCCAGTTCGCAGTGCCCTCTATTAAAAGGTATAGAAGTCACCTTTTGGTTGTTCTTATATATTATTTCAGTTTCTTTATGAGCTAAATTGTCCGGAGTTGCCGCGACCATGTATTTTTTTATTAATATTTATTCTATTATTATCTTAAGTAGTTGCCTATCTGTATATATTGTCAAATTATTCTATTGTTAATAGTTTAGTTAAATCATACGAATTTTTTTAAAAATATTAGAGACATTGATATAACAAAGGCCGGAATCTCACCGGCCCTTGTCTTGCATTACTTTGGTATGACTACTGTATCTATTACATGAATAACGCCATTTGATGCCATAACATCGGTTCCAACAACTGTAGCATTATCTACCATCACTTTTCCATCTTTAACATCTACAGCAAGTGATTTACCATTCACTGTTTGTGCTTCTTTGATACCCACTACTTGATCTGAAGTCACTTTTCCTGCTACCACATGGTAAGTAAGAATAGCTACAAGCTTTTCTTTATTCTCAGGTTTCAGCAGATCCTCCAGTGTGCCCTCTGGAAGCTTTGCAAATGCTTCATCTGTTGGGGCAAACACTGTAAAAGGGCCTTCACCCTTTAGTGTATCTACCAAGTCAGCTGCTTGTAAGGCTGCAACAAGGGTTTTAAAAGACCCTGCTGATACCGCTGTATCAACAATATCTTTTTTCTCATATTTACCCGCCAACGCATTCATACCTAAAAGTGACATTGTCACTATCAATACTGTGAGAACTTTTAAATTGTTCATTTTACTACCTCCTGTCTATGTTATGTCTAATTAATGACCCATAGTATCAGGTTGTCAAACAAATTTAGTAACTGTCTGTATATATTGAACTATTGATAATTAAAATAGTAAGCAATCTAGGAAAGTTAAGAGATTATTGAAAAATATTATTATTTATTTGTCGGAATTTATTAGACATATATTAGACATACTAAATCGATTTATTATAAACATCCTTGGTATTATGAGTTGCTTCATAATGGTCAACAATTGGCTCATAATAATTAAGTTTATATTTGACCGGATCATGGATTTTAATAACTTCTTCATCTTTAAGCTCAGGAATATATTTTTTGATATAAATACATTCGGGATCAAATCTCTGGGATTGCAAAATAGGATTAAATATCCTAAGAGGTTTAGGGTCAGCACCTACTGATGCAGACCACTGCCAATTACCAATATCTACATTTTCATCATAATCAACCAAATAGTCATAAAAGTGTTTGTCCCCATATCGCCAGTCTATAAGTAAATCCTTTGTAAGAAATGATGCTACTATCATCCTTACCCTGCCATGCATCCATCCTTCTTCTTTTAACTGTCTCATTCCTGCATCGACTATCGGATAGCCGGTTCTGCCCTCTTTCCATGCCTCCAGGTGTTTTTGATTATTATCCCAACTAAGACCCCTTCTCTTCTGCTGAAATTCAATATCTCTGCACTCTGGGAAATGATGAATGATGTGATACCAGAATTCTCGCCAGGCAAGCTCGGATATATATGTATCATTTGGACAGCCAAGCGAACTTACATAGTTATAAAGCTGTCTTATTGATATAATCCCAAATCTTATATAGGGTGACAGTTTTGATGAACCGTCTATATATGGAAAGTTTCTTCTATTTACATAATCACAGAAATCAAATTCCTTTGCCCTTTGGGAAATAAAACTAATTGGCCAGTTTTTATTGGAGCAATATTTTAAATCTTTTATAGTTTCTGAAATGATTTTTGGTTTAATTTTAGGAGAATTTATTTTCTTAATATTCAGAGGCTTACACATCTCAACTTCTTTCTGCCACAGTCTATAGAATGGAGTAAATACTTTTCTTACAGGGACTTTCTCTATAGGTACAATAAGGCTGTCACTGTATTTTCTTACCTCGACATTTAACTGCTCACATTTCTTCTCTACTTCTTTTTCCTGTTCTATCGATCCCAGGCTGTGGGCTTTATTGAAATAAAGAGCGGAGACACTGTGTTTCTTTATAATCTTTACAAGTTCTTTTCTTGTATCCCCTCTTGCTATGTGCAGATAAGATCCTATTTTCTTTAACTGCTTATTAAGATTTTCCAGAGCATCTACTAAAAATCCAAACCTCTGGTTATCTTGTTTTATTGTCTTAAGAATCTTATCTTCAAATACAAAGACAGGAATTACTTCATCACTTTCTTTAACTGCATGGTATAGACCAATATTGTCTTTTATACGAAGGTCTCTTCTAAACCAGAATATTGCTCTATTGGGCATGTGTGAATATTTTATTACTAATTCGATGGATTGGGATAAGCCTATCCCAGTTTCATTAAATTTCTACTATATTATTTCTGTATAATATATATAATCGAATAAATCACTAAAGAAACAATCACATACCATATATTTGTTTTCTTGGTTCTTTCAGGATCATCTCTTACCCCAACAAAATCCAAAACAGCTTGTCTTATTAAAAATGTATAGAGTACATAATATAAGAAGGGGATGACATGTACCTTCCGTGAGAAATCACTGGCTTGTTTGCCGAATAAAGACAGTAACCAATTAATTTCAGCGTATATACCAAACAGCCCCAATCCGGCATTTATAAACATCCATTTGACTGTATCAAACCCGAATATTGCAAAATAAAATATTGTATAAATTAATATTGCAAAACCGCCATGCATATACAGAAATGAGAGCTCAACATTACTGTTGTATGCCATAAGAAATCCTGATCCGCCGAACATGGCCATATGGAATAGAAAGAATGCATATATAAACTTCCCATTATATTCACTTCCTTTGGGATAATGTTTGCCGTTTATAGTGAAATCAGTATGTAGTTTCATTTGTTATTAGCTAACTTACATATTTCTACTTTTAAGTATGTATCTTGCAATCGCACCAACTATCACAAAACCTATACTTAATATTATCAATCCCCATCCACCATAATACTGAGGATAATCCGCCTCTTCGTACGGATATAACCAGTTTTTATGAGGGTCATCAGGGAGATAGAGTAGTCTTACATCATCACCAGGATCTCTATGCACATGATCGAAAGATGCAGCTAATTCCTGGTATTTTATTACCGACATGCTTGCATAATCCATATATTCCCTGCCGCTATTATCTTTGAATTTAAATTGAATATTATAATAAGAAGAACTGTATTGCGGTCTTCCCGCCCTACCCTTACTAGCTGAATCGAAATCTATTTCTAATTCTCTACCTTTTACTCCTTCGGACAAAATCTTTTCATACAATTCAACTCTCGAACTCCAGATTATTCCTATTCCAAGAATTATAAAAAAACCTGAAATTAACGCAAAGACCCAAAACATTTCCACGAAAAGTTCTGCTGGGGTTGAATCATCAAATTTGATGTTATTGTATGTCATAAATTCAGCGCAATTTACTTAAATCCATTTCTCTCTTCCCATATTAATCTCAAGTGCACGTGAAAAGAATTTGTTCGATATAAAAGGAAATGTGATTCTTCTGAGAATAGGATAATAAGAGAGTAGAAGTGCCAGTTTTGTCATACTCAAATACTTACTTGTAATACGTTTTACTTCTTTTTCATAGCTTTCAAAGAAAGCCTCACTAAAACTATCTAATGATGCAGCCAGGCACTCAGCCTCTTTAAATGCAATTGATATTCCCTCTCCAGTTATACCGTCCAGATAGACATAGGCGTCTCCAAGCAGTAACACTCTGTTTTTATAAACACTTTTGGATGCTGCAGATATCGGCCCCACTGTTTTTAGTTTTGAAACCTGATTGCAGCCCTCTACCCTCTGAAACAGTTCAGGGAATAATTCTTTGAGCCTTTCATCCATCCTTGCACCAGCCTGCGGCCTGACAAACTTGTTATCCCATAAGAAGGCTAACTGTACTAATTTATTTCCTACTGGTGTAACATATGCTTCTATATAATCTTTCCAGTATACGTCAACAAGATCAGACCAGGGCTCAATCTCAAAATGCATCCTGGCTCCGATTCTTTGATTTTCAATATACTTATTACTATCAAGATCGCATAATTTCCTAACCTTAGACCTTATACCGTCACAACCAATTAAATAATCAAATTCATGCTTCTTTTTATTTTCCCCCTCTTTTATTTCTATCCCAACTAGACTATCATTCTCATATATATCGATTAGTTCACTATTTTCTTTTATTATTACATTTTCATATTGCTTTGCTTTCTTATATAGAGCCTCACTAAGTACTGTCCTTCTTATTCCAAGCCCATGTCCGGGTTTAAATCTTCCCTCAATTTGTTTTGAATTATTCGGAATGTATCTGACTCCGTAGAATTCATTACGATCGGATTTGTTTATTAGACCAAGAACTCCATGCCTTTCCAGAAATTTAACACCGGTGGGCATAATCCCCTCTCCGCATACTTTATCAGCAGGGAATGAGTTCATTTCAAAGAGGGTTACTTTATAATTTTTTTCAGCAAGACAAATTGCAGTTGCAAGCCCGGCAGGACCTCCACCTATAATTCCAAATATTAATTCTTTACTCACAAAAGAATGTTACATAAATAATTACATATTTATATAATTTATTTACTAGATAGGTGTTTCGTCAATTCTGTATAATTCAGGTGTTTCACCGTTTAATCCTATATTTATATAAATATATTGGTTATTAGCCCTGTAGTTAATCTGATAATACCAATATTTACAGTTGCTGTAGTTATATTTATAAAGTCCGAGGCCTTCGACTTCCCAGTTTAGTTCACTATCAACCTTCTTAACAACGGTTTTACCAATATTAATTATTTCTGAAATATCTTTTGGAAATTTAGATGATTCAATATTAAAATCAGAGCTGCTGACAATTTTTTGTAGTGGAAGCATGGATTTATATTGTTTATTTTTATATGTAAAGTTTGATGAAATTCCCTGGTTATAGCCTGATATTTCACAAGCCGATGCCTGCAAACTTAACGCAAATAATGAAATCGCCAGCAAGAATATTCCTCTAATCATATCTGTCTCCCATAATATATATTTACTATAATAATACGATATATTATTAAAAATGTTTTATTATTTAACAGTTTGAATAACGGGCGATTATCTGTTTTTTATCTTAAACACATTTTTTTGGATTTCTCCTTTCTTTATATCTGTGTTTCTAATGATTATATCAGAGAGTTTGGTATTTTTTATTTCTCTTATTTCCTCTTCACTAAGTGTTCTTTCAAACCAGAACCTGTCTCCATCTCTTAAAGACTTAAACTGCAATACAATAAGTTTAGTAAATAATCTGCCTAACTGAGAATTTCTGTAAGTATCCTCTGCAAGACCCCCGATCCACAGGTCTATATCATCAACAGTAACGTATGATTCGCTTAAACGCCTTTGTATATCTTTGTCAGTTGTTATTTCCGAAAAAGAATCCACTCTTTGTAGTCCGACAGCCTCTCTCATATCATTATACGAGGGAAGTCCATGATCCCTTCCCCTTTGTATGTTTAATGAGGCTAAATCAAATCCTCCATGTCCAGGCTCTCCAAAAAGAAAATTTCTTACATCATCTATGATATATACATCGATACTTTGATGTTTTTGTCTTGCTAAACCTCTAAGCAGAGGCTCTATACCCTCATTAATTATTTCAGAAGGAGAAAAAAATGCTTCTCTAAGATCCAGGTTACCTGCATTTATTTCATTACCCTTAGAATCCAGACGCAATAAAGTGGCGCTTAAAGCACTGTGCCCAAACCTGTAAGCAGCCGTGGAAAAACTGTTCATAATAGAAGCATTTATATCGGGATTATAATTTTTATATGTTCCTATTGCATTATGTCCGATTAAAGCAGGCAGAAATTCATAATATGTTATGGTCTGCATTTGAGCCGCTACAATCTCCCTTGCTCTTTCAAAAATCTCATTGCCCGTTAAATTTTCATTATTTTTAGTAATATCCTCTGCCAATCTGTTATGCTCACGCACAAATAATGTATGCATGGCAGTAAGACCAACCTGTTCATTAGCACGCACATCTCCTGCGAGGAAAAGATTTGCACCTGGTCCGCCAGCGTTAGGAAAACCATTTATGTTAAATGGCAGCAAATCACCTTTGCTGGTCTTAAGCTTTCCGGTTCCGTCATAAGTTCTGAGTTCTGCTGCTCTTTGCAGATCCGAACCATAAACATTTGAAGCATCAATCCATCCTGTTATTTCATTTAGCTGCTGGCGTGGATTAGTCTTATCAGTTCCGGATTTATCATCATATATTGAACGGTTAAAAGGTATTATCATCTGACCTGCACTATTATGATCAAAGAACGGATCTCCCGGGGGAACATCAATGAATGCTGGTTCTACCGGATCAGCTGCATCTGTTAAATCAATATCATGGTCTAGAAACTGGCCCCACTGCCATAGAAAGTCTGTAGTATGAAATTTATTTACAATACTTTCACCCTGATCATTTACTATATTACTTATCTCCCTTGGGCTTTTTCTGTTTTTACCTGATAGTTCTGATATTCCGTCTGAATAATCATAATCTTTAATCCTCTTCAGTTGAATAAATGCAGAACCCATTTCATTGTCATTTAGGTTGTTTCCACTACCATCTATAGTCCTGAACTCATTTACACCTATTTTATTGGTTTTTTGCAGTGATTTAATTAAAAATTGACGCTCCGGATTGTTAATAATCCCCCTGCTCGATGTATGATTATTACTGTTGCTTTGCTGTGCAGATATATTATAGGTATCAGATAATATAAGAACGAAAGATATAATAAAGCATCTAGTTAAAGTTCTGAGCAGTAATTTAAGAGTCTTACATTCTTTCATGTTTATTATTATATCACAACTAAACCATTACTTTAAGTATTCTACATAACAATACAATAATAATGGATATTATTTAACAATACGGTGATTCAAGAGTTTGGAATATTTATCGTAATTTTAGGGATTTACTATATTTAGACTTAAAAAAGTTGTTGTATATATATTACAATAATTACTCAAACATAAAATTTTCTATAATTTTATCGGTAGTTCCAATTTCAGGAAATGGTTTTTCGGGACCTTTAATTTTAATTAATTTTTGTACAGTTGAATTATCATCTATATCTGACTGATAACGAATATTAAATCTGAAGCTTCGGCTGCTTCCTACATCTGCGCTTATTTTTCTTACAACATTGTACTGAACTCCAACAATATTCTCACCCTGTTTGACTACACCCTTTTCAAGATCAAATACAAATATTTTCACTGAGTCCTGAGCAGGAATGACTTCATTTACTAATTTGCCATTAACCATTATTTTTATTGAATAATCAGGATGTATCTGCCCATCAATATAAAATTTTGAGTTTTCCTGAGCAGTAGCAGAAATGACATTTAATAACACTAAAGATAGAATAAATGCAAACAAAAAATTATATTTCATATGGCTGACTCCTTTTATTAAATATTTTATTAAATCATATCTATTGCATATTTTTTAAGATCTTCTAAAGAAATTAATTCCAACACAACCTCATTGGTTGAAGATAGTATAACAGGTGGTGCAACACCTGCATCTAATGCCTCCTTCCACCTTAAAGCACAAAGACACCAGCGGTCTCCTGGTTTTAGTCCTGGAAACTGCAAATCAGGATTTGGAGTAGAAAGATCGTTTCCTTTTATTCTAGAAAATTCCAAGAACTGCTCGGAGACTTCAACACAAACCACGTGCAAACCAAGATCAGTGGCATCTGTGTTACAGCAACCATCTCTAAAAAAACCTGTAAGAGGTTTTAATGAACAGTCCTGTAAATCTTCTCCAAATACGTTTTTCTGATTAGACATATTAATTTAATAATACTTTTATATAGGTTTAATTGTTATAAATAAATGTCAATTATTAGAATCTTTTCCATACTTAAATGTTATGATCTCACACTCTTTACAATGAAATGCATGAAGAAGTGGTCTCTTTACCCAGAAAGTTGTCCCGGGTAGACCTGTGAACATTGTCGGAATACCAATAGGCTCATCACTGTCCCTCCAGGCAACTCCACCTACTGTTGGCATATATCCTTCTGTCATATTGCTTTTACACTTTGGACAAATAACTCCATTTGCATCTATACCCAAGTTAGTTGTGGGTTTTATGAGTTTGTCTGGAGTAGGTTTAGCGTAAGATTTATAAACATAGTATATAAATCCAATACCCAGTATTAAAATAAATAGTGCAAATATTAATGTAATTAATAAAAAATATCTGCTTATTTCTACTCCATCTGTTAAAGTGCATTTTGTGGGATTAGATGGTGGATATACCACCAATAATTCATCCCTCAATCCAATGGAGTAAAAGGTATCTTTGGATACACCAAATTCACATCTTATATAACTGTCTGTATTTATATAATAACCAGCAGTAAGCCTATAATTTTCTGTACTGTCTGCTATAAATAAACTGAATATTCCGGATTTGTCAGTTTTAATTTCTTTATTATCAAGGCGGGCACCAGTCTGAATACCGTCTTTAGATAATTCATCATAGTAAGAATATTCTCCATAATAAGTACAGATCATCCACAAGGGAGTAATAAGCAGCAGCAATATAACTATAACAGGCAGTATTATCTCTTTTGATTTATACATTTCTTGAATTAATTAACTTTTCTTATGATGCCATTTTAATCACAGCTTCTAAACTTATCAATTTATTTTATGAAACTAAAGGAAATGATATCAGTTTATATATGCAAAATATGATTTAGGAGGTAAATGAAATGAGAAAATTAATTATATTTGCAAGTCTGTTTGGTTTATTGCTTTTGCTAAATACAAACCCAACCCTAGCAAAAGACAAGTATTATGACGGACATGGTAAAAAGTATAACAAAAGTGGTCATAAAAAATATCCACATGCCGAAAAGCACTTAAAGCATGATTATTATCATTATAAGCAGGACAGGAAACATTATAAGCACCATAAATACAATGATGATTATTATCATGGATACAAAAAACAACACAAGAGGCATTATGGTCATTATAAGGGCCATAATAAAAATTACGGCCATGATCATGAATACAACTATTATAAATCAAAGAGACATCATAGACACAAGAATCATCATGTAAAACATCATAAAAAACATTACCATGGTGACTATCATCACAGACACCACTATAAGAAACATCATGACCACTACAACTATAGATATGGTCACCATGCATCAAATCATGGTTATGCATACTTTAACCTTTTCCCATATTTACTGGGGTATTTTCAATATTGATCATTTATAAATGAATTGCCTGATTAATTAGGATAAAGACCCTCTAATTGAACAAGGGTCTTTATTGTTAATTCATCAAGTAATTATTTAATTAATTAAACCTTTTAGAAATATCTTCTATATGATCAAACGATTCTGCAACTGCTGCCTTGCATGCTCTTGCATAATCTTTCGGTAGTTCTTCTTTTAACAAATCACCATCATTTAAATAATGATAGATTTCCCCATAGTGCTTTAGCTCATTAGGTCCGACTCTTTTTGTGATGTGCCAGTTTCTAAGATCTTCGGTTTTTGATATTCCCATAGCTCCAATCATTTCAGCTACGCTTTCAATGGTTTCATAATGATAGTTTGCCACTCTTTGTTTCTTATCTGATACTACAAGCCCTGCAACCAATTCAGGATTTTGAGTAGTTACACCCACCGGGCAGTGATTGGAATTACATCTTAAGGCCTGAATACATCCAAGAGCCATCATCATTGCCCTTGCAGAATAACAAAGGTCGGCACCTATGCACAACTGCTTAATGATTCCAAAACCAGAGGCTATTTTCCCGCTTGATATTACCTTTATCTTGTCTCTTAAAGAAAATCCGACAAGAGCATTATGAACAAATATCAGCCCTGAGGTTAGTGGCGTTCCCAAATGGTTTGAAAATTCCAGAGGTGCTGCCCCTGTGCCTCCTTCTCCACCATCTACCGATATAAAATCCGGATAAATACCTGTTTTAACAATTGCTTTACAGATTGCCAAGAATTCTCTTCTCTTTCCAATACAGAGTTTAAAACCTATTGGCTTACCACCTGATAGGTCTCTTAGTTTTTTCACAAATTCCATTAGGCCAAAAGGGGTTAAAAATTCTTTATGTGCCGGGGGTGAGTTAACATCTTTTCCCATAGGTACACTTCTAATCTCAGCAATCTCGGGAGTGATTTTTGCAGCAGGGAGTATTCCTCCATGACCAGGTTTTGCACCCTGCGATATTTTTATCTCTATCATTTTGACCTGATCCATCTTTGATTTTTCTTCAAACTGCTTTGGACAAAAGCACCCATCTTCAGTTCTGCAGCCAAAATATCCCGTACCAATTTGCCATATTAAATCCCCACCCATTTTGTGATAAGAACTAATACCTCCCTCACCGGTATTGTGAGCAAAATTACCCATTTTAGCACCTTCATTTAGCGCCATGACCGCATTTGAGCTAAGAGCACCAAAACTCATAGCCGAAATGTTTAGAATACTAGCTGAATAAGGTTTTTTGCACTGTGGACCGCCAATAGTAACCCTTAAGTCTTTCATATCCACATGAACAGGTTTTAATGAATGATTTAACCACTCATACCCAATCTCATAAACATTTTTTTGTGTTCCAAAAGGTAAAGTATCGAGAACTTTTTTTGCTCTCTGATAAACTATAGTACGCTGCTCTCTGCTAAACGGAACTCCATCGGTATTCGATTCGATAAAGTACTGATTAATCTCAGGTCTTATTAATTCGAGGATATATCTCGCATGCCCAACTATTGGAAAATTCCTCAAAACTGCATGCTTTGTTTGAAAATAATCCCATAAACCTAAAGCCAGAAGTGGAATGACGACTATAAAACTTAAAAATATCTTTGGACTTAAGAACATTCCTCCAAGCGATATAACTACTACAACAACTATGGAAATTACGATAAAAAGAGTTCTCATAGTATTATGCTCCAATTATTAAAATAATTTTAATATAATACTCCATCACCATACAATCTTTAATATTAATTTTATATTATGTTCTTTACTACAAATGTTCTTTTCTAACTTGAAGTTAAAGGTGCAACAGCAAAATTAACACCAAATCTTTTACACCATATTACAACTGACTTATAAATATTAAAATCAATATCCGAAGGAAGCTCATAGTTCTGGTCTCCAACATTGCCCTTAATTGAACCAAGCGAAATAATCTTTGAGTTTTTAACCAATTCATTATCATTAGCATCTATAACAGAGGATAAATATACCACTACGTCCGGCCCGTTTGATACCTCAAAATTCGTAAATCTGAGTATGCGTTTACCGTCGGATAGTTTATAAACCGTAGCAGTACCCTTTGCGGGGTGGGCAACTGCATAAAATGTTCCCTTAAGTAGTATTTGTGGTTTAATTTCATTTTTGTCATTTTGTACGGAAGGAAAATCCTCATTAACTTTTGAATCGATTATCAATCTTTCCGGCCTGAAAAGATACCAAACTACTGCTACGATAATGACTAAAATTGTACCAATCACTCGTTTATTCATTCTCTTCTCCTCGATATTAATTTTTTCAGTGAATAAATACAGTTATTCCTGCTATTATATTGAGATTTATATATATTATTTGCAGACTCTACATTTAAGAGATAATTTTTTATTATTGAGATTCATATTGATTAATGTTAATTATATTTAATTATTACTGGATATAATTTAGATAATATTCTAGGGCATTAGACGTTGTTAGGAGTAGTATATATGATAAAGAGCAATGATAAAGCGGTATTCATGGCAATTAACAGTGGGAAAAATATCACGAATTTTTTCACACGCAAAATATGGAAAAAACAAGACATGCAAGAGATG
>JBFFSH010000022.1:0-36301 GCA_041572575.1 Thermodesulfobacteriota bacterium | reverse complement strand
TTCTGAAGCTCAAAACATACTCCAGTTCCAATACCAGCATTTGCAAGAGTTGCTGTTAGAAATGCGTTCTCTCCAGGTTCTACTGTTCCCGGGTTAACCGCACATGCAACCTCTACAGCAGGAGGTCCTGCATTAGGATCTAAAGTAATAACCTCAATAGCGCTTATTTCACCCGGTGTGAATACATCATCATTCATACCATCGTCTATTGTATCAGGGAAACATCTAACTGTTATATCTCTTTGAACAGCAATTACATCCGGTGCATTAAACTGTATTGATGCCTCTCCATTTCCGTCCGTAATAGAACAGAATACTTCAGGGACTTCTGGCATTCCAGCCGGTTCAGGGCCAAGAGTTACATCAGAAGGCATTAGAGGATCATTTACAACCTGTACGCATACTTGCTGCTGGAATGGAAATCCATCTATTGCAATATCTATAAATGTATTAGCATCAGGTCCAAGAGTAGTCTGTTGTGCTGTACAGCTTATACTTGTAACCGGTGGAACAAAAGGTGTTATTGTTACTGTTTCCTGTGCATTCTGATCTTCATCACAAGCACCATCATCACCAGCATCAATACAACATTGTATTATATTATCAACATTTTCTATAATTCCACCGTCTACTGTTGGTATCATTATGGCATTACCATTTCCATCTGAAGTAGTACAGAACGGATCACCACCAGGGAAATTAAGTTCGCCCTCACCAGTTACTGTCTCAAAACATATCGGACTAAAAGGTGAGTTTGTATCACAAGTACATACTGTATCATTTTCAGTATCACCTAGAGCTGCATCTGATTGAACTGGGTTTGGTTCACAATTAAGTGAATTTACTACACCTGGATTTACCGTAACATTAGTCTGTGAAAAGAATTCTCCATCAGGAATTTCACAAATAACAGGGTTTATAACCTGTTCTGGTACTACATTTGTATCAAATGGAATCGTTACAGTTCCATTTACATCACCTGTTCCGCATTCATCTATAAGTACGTCCGGCCCAGGGGATGAAATACATATTTGAAGTCCTGAAGCATTAGTACCATTACATGTACATATACCATCGTTTCCGCCGGTAATAGGATTAGGCGTACAAGTAACTGCGTTTGGAGCTGTGATCTCTGAAGGATTGTGAATTACTAATAATTCTGCTGTTACTTTTCTTTCGTTAAGAGGAACGTTAGGACACCCTGGATCAATATCCTGAGGGTTTGGAAGAGTAATCATACATGTAATTAACTGATTACCCCCTAGTGTACCATTATTAATAAAATATTCCGTTATAAAACGTCCTGCTTCAGTAGTTCCAAGAACAGGGGTTGTTGAAGCATTTCCATTTATCTGAGTGTTATCTATAAAACCCAAATCAGGATTACTTGCCATACATTCAGCAACTATGCTTGGTTCCTGAGCTGTAGGAGGAATACCTGTAGTAGTAAATATAAAATCTATAAACTGAATAAATGGGTTATCTAGTGGTAAAGGGGTTACATTATTATCACCAGGAGGTGTAATAGATACTGCGTTTATCAAAAGTGATACAAAATCTGTAACTGTGGTATCTGGAGTATCATCACCGGGAATCACAATATCGACAGCAAGATTGACATTTTCTATCTGACCCGGGTTACCAATAAATATCGGACTCAGAAAATTAAAAGTACCCATTCCGTTTACGATATTAGTGGAGCCACTCAGCACACAACCTGCAACATTACTTTCTAGGTTAGTACCAGTAATTCTTGCATCTATTGATGAACCATCCGGTATGAGACCCGTGTTTATCTTAATGGTATCCTGATCTATACCGTTACCAAATATTAGGGAAGGTACACTGTTAAAAACGATGATACCAACCCCAAATGGATTGTCAGAAATCACCTGCATGTTATCAGGACTGTCAACACAGGCAAAATTTAATGACAGAGTTAACAATAAAAACAGAGCTATAAGACTCTGCTTAACCCTCATTAGTTGATTTTTTATTATATTAGTATTCACAGTAACACCCTCCTTAAAAATTGAATAATCACTATTTCTATTCATATATTAGTTGTTAATTGATATATCTACGTTAGCCGTACTTCCATTAAGTAGTGAGACTTCAAGTGTAGTAGGATCAAATGCAACTTCACCTGAAATCAATAAGGATATCTCACTTACTCCAAACCTGTTTGTAATAGTTGGAAAAGGAGTATCAACAAATGCATCCCTAAAACTTGGATTACCCAATAGTTCAGGGATTTCAATTTGGCTACACTTTAGAGGCTCACCACAAGCTTCATTATCAATAATCTGCAGACCGCCAACATCAGGAACACCATCACCATCTATATCAAACAACAGGTCGTTAACGTTAGTTCCAAAAAGCCTCCACTCAACCAAAACATCATTTAGAGGTTCACCATCAGGACCAGTCACGAGTGCTTCTACAATAGATACAGTGATAGCATTTTGCGTGATACTTATATCTCCTGGAGGATTAATAATTTCTACAGTTGATCCAAAAGGAGCCTGAGGAGGATTTCCACCTACACAACTTAGCCCAAACACAACCGTTGCAAAAAGCAACATCATTGTAAGTCCATATTTAGTATATTTGTTAAGATATTTTTTCATCATAATCCTCCTGTTACTTATCTGATAATTCTAGGTGTAATAAATACGAGTAATTCTCTTCTTTGATCTACAGTCTGCGTATTTCTAAAGAACATTCCAAAAACCGGAAGTCTGGAAAACCATGGTACTCCACCAAAATTTTCAGATGCAGTTCTTGTAAAAATACCCCCGATCACTACTGTTTCTCCGTTTCCGGCTATTACATTGGTATCAGCTTCATTGGTTCTAATACCAGGCTGACCTCCTGCTCCTGTTGTACCGGGATCGGGAGCATTATCAGAAACGGATATTGCCATTAATACTTTGTCATCGTTAGTAACCTGCGGGGTAACATCGAGAGTAAGTGATGCATCTACAAACTGTGTTTGAGTACCAGCGGATGAAACACTTAAAAACGGTATAGATACGCCCTGTGTAATACTTGCAGCCTGATTATTTAGGGTTAGTATTTTGGGAGAAGACAGTATTCTTCCATCTCCTCTGGTCTCAAGAGCTGAGAGTCTTATATCAAGATCATAAGCGCCTGTTAGACTTCCAAGAATCAGCCCAACCGCAGATCCTGCTCCCTGACCTGTGGCAGCTGGAAAATCTACTATAAAGTCATTTCCAATATTACCAAAAGTACCAGGGCTTCCTGACTGAACGCCTCCCACCTGTACATCGGATGGGAATATTGCACCAGTAGGGTTACCAGTTGCTGCAGAAGCTCTATAATTTAAACCCCACTGTACACCCAGTTCTCTTGTAAAGTCTAATGTAGCCTGAACTATTCTGGATTCTATAAGAACCTGTGGTTCTGGTATATCCAGAGTTGTAACCAATTCTTCTATAGAACTAATTCTTCCTTCAGTATCTGTAAGCAAAATACTGTTGGTTCTGGTATCAATTTTTAGACTGCCTCTTTTACTCAATTTTGAATCTATAAGAGGCACAAGTTCACCAGCCGTTGCATAATTGATAAATAATTGTTTACTAACAAGTGGTTTAGTTGATTCTCTGGATGCAGCAGCAGTTGATCTTTGTTTTTGTCTTGCAGTTATTACCTTATATGGAGCTATTTTTAAAATATTACCTTCCAAAATAGCACCCATTCCTTTTTCTTCAAGCACTATGTCCATTGCCTGATCCCATGGAACATTTGCTAATCTTAATGTGATAGTACCTCTAACTCCACTGTGAATTATGAGGTTAAAACCACTTATATCTGCTAAAATTCTTAATACATCTCTTACATCGGCATCTTTGAAGTCAAATGATACAAGCTGCCCCCTATATTCTTTGCCTTGTACTCCGGCTGATGC
This sequence comes from Thermodesulfobacteriota bacterium, assembly GCA_041572575.1. GTDB lineage: Bacteria > Desulfobacterota_D > UBA1144 > Nemesobacterales > N074bin48 > N074bin48. The sequence continues at coordinate 32,370 of JBFFSH010000022.1, read as the reverse complement.
GCTTCTTATATCGAAAGCCCAGAGGTCATCTTCTTCTTTTTTCTCTTCAAGCTCTTCTGCAAGCTTTTCTTCAGCTGTTTTTCCTATTTTAATTTTCAGGATATTTGATTCCTGGTTTACATGTATATCTACTTCTTCTTTAAGTTCTGCAACAATAATTACATTGGTTTCATCAAGCGGATCACGAAAAGATGACAAATAATTAAGCGGAGTATCAAAATCACTTAAATCTCTTGCAACCTGCAACCTATCATCCAATATCACGTTTGTAAGTTTAAGACTGTACTTATTGGTCTCTCTATCTATTTCTTCATAGGATGCACTAAAACTTGTTGTAATAGTAACGAGCCCAACACCATTTTCGACATCTATATTAATGTTTTCAATAGTATTTAAGGTATTGGTGTCTTCGACTATAGATGAATTTACTACAGGAATATCCTGGTCTTGAGCAAGTGCAAGCTCCTCCGTTTCATCAGCAAGTGGTACTTGTTCATCGCCACTTGTCTGTTTAGTCTCCATTATAATTTCTTCTTCACTAGTAGTATCAATTGCTTCTACCTGTTCGTTTACAATTTCTGCTTCTTCGGCGATTATAAACAAACCAGCAGGAGAAAATAACACTGTAACTAGAATAATTATATTCAATAATCTTTTCATCATGACTCCGTTCTCCTTATGCTTTTTATATATCTTTACTGTTTAAAAGCTAAGATTGATTTTTGTAATTTTACAGTTCTTAAACCATCTGCATTTTCAAAACGAAACTTCTCTTCTACAGAAATACCGTTTTCTCTAATTTCAACTATTTTCCCTTCCCTGTTTCCTACTTCATCCCCGATTTGCAACATGTAAGTATTTTTTTCTGGATCGATAATCATCGCTTGCGCTGTATTTTCCAGCCAAAATACACCCACTAATTTAAATTGATCCAGCTTATATCTCTTTATTGGAGGTGCCAAAGGATCAATATCGGGATCAAGCTCACGATCTTTTGTATCCACTACCTTAATAAATGGTTTAAATGGATCCCTCTTATCAATAGGACTATAGAATTGTTCTTTCGAATATATATCTTTTATAAATACATCAAGATCTATATCAATATCTTCTATACTTTCTTCATCTGTAGTATTAGTGTCTTGCTGTGCATATGAATCAGAATATCCTACATTTAACAGCAGACTTAACATAAAAATGATAATAAGACTTAAATATTTTTTATTCATATTAATCATCTCATCTATTAATTTATTTATTTTCATTATATTTTTACAATGTCAGATTAATTTGTTTATTTTTACCTTCTTCTATTCTTCTTTTTATTAACCTTTTTGGGTGTATTATTAATTTCTTTAATCCTAAAAGTTACTGCATTAAATGTTGCTTGTAATAACATTTTCTTACGAGTATTTTTACTTACTTTTAGTTTCAGATTTCTTATATTTACAATTCTTGGAAGTTTGGCCATCCTATCAAAGAAATTAGCCAGTTCAAAGTATGTTCCAATCACATTCAATGATATTGGAATTTCAAAATAGACTTCCTTTGCTATTTCTTTCTGAGGAGTAAATGAAATCGGCATTAATCCTGAAGCATTTACCGCAGAATATATACTATCAATTAGTGTAGGTATCTCTTTTTTTACTGGAAGCTTTTTAGAAGCCTGTAAAAATTCTTTTTCTAACCTTTTATTTTCAGCTTTAAACTTTGGTAATTCTTTTGCAATATTCTCGTATTCATTTTTTAGTTTTTCTCTCTTTTGTAATTGAGTCTGCAGACCTTTGATTTCTGTCTGTTTTGGTTCCCAGAACACGTAATAAAAAATGACACCCAGAACTGCCAGTACTGCTAAAAGAATTAATATTCTGGATTGTACAGACTTTTGATTAATACTTTCAACTAGATCTTCTATCATTGACATATAAGCCTCTTTTTTCTATTAAAATACAATCACATTAGAGCCATCATCAGAACCTACTACACCGGTTGTAGGTTTCTTTTTTGTCTCCGGTTTTTTATCATTATTGTTATCAACATCAGTATTAGTGTCTTTTAAATCTTTATCACTTTTATTTTCTTCTTTTATTTGCGATTTAGATTTATCTATCATTTCCATTCCGTCTGTCATAACGCTTTTTTCTGCTGTGTTTAGTACAGTTGTATCCGATACTGATTTCATGACAGTAGAATCGGCAGTTTCGTCTGATACTTTAGCCTCAGTTTCCTCGGGTGGTTTAAAAAATTTAACTCTCGCACTTAGTCCAAAACTTTTAAATGTTTTACCGCTTACTTTCTTGTTTGTTATCTTGGAAAGGTTTATATTTCTAAAATGAGGTGATGATTCCAGGTTTCTCATAAATTCAGATATTACAAATTCAGAACTTGCTATACCCGAAATTTCTGCACTATCTCCTCTTGTAGTAAATGAACCGATCCAGGCTCTTTCAGGAATCTCAGTAGATAGTGAATCCATTACATACAGTGGCCCAACACGATTTTTCTCCAACTGAGCTATGACTTTAATTCTTTGTTCAAGCTTCTTATTCTGAACTTTGAATTTTTCGACTTGCTTTCTGATACTATCAAGTTCTTTAATTCTCTTATTTACCCTTGCAGTTTCTTCCCTGATATCTTTTATTTTATTATTTTGAACAATAATGGCCCCTACCATAAGAGCTATAGCAACAGCTATTATAAGAATGCCAAAGACAAATTGACCGAAGCCTTCGACTGATCGCCTTTCTTCTACTGGTAATAGATTAATTTTTATCATGGCCTGTCTCCAACCTTTCTAAGTGCAAGCCCGGTAGCAATACTCATTTTAGGACCGATATCACTAATATAATCAGTATCAAAATCCTTGTTGCTGTATCCTATATTTCTAAAAGGATTTAATAACTCCACATTAGTATTTGCCATAGACTTTAAAGTTTCTTCCATTTCTGGAATTTTGCTGGATCCGCCTCCAATGAGTACAGAATTTACTTTTTCTTTCCAAATAGTATTAGTGAAAAAGTCCAGAGTTCTTTTAATTTCACCACATATCATATTATTGAAATCACCGGCAATTCTCTTTAACTCTTGCGAAGAGCTATCAGAACCCAGTGAATATTTCATTTTTTCAGCTTCTTCAAAATTTACATCAAATTCTTTTTGTATCATTTCAGTAAATTGATTTCCGCCGGTTGTAATATCTCTAGTAAATATAGATATTCCTTCTCTTAAAATGTTAACGTTAATAATTGAAGCTCCAACGTTTACTAAAGCTACTACGCCCTGACTTTCAAAGTAATTCTCATCATACATATTCTCTAAAGCAAAAACGTCTACATCCACTATTACCGGATTTAAGCCCGCATCGGTCACGGCGTTCAAATAACCGGCTGCAATGTCTTTTTTTGCGGCAATAATAAGAACTTCCATGTTGCCTTCAGCAGTTTCTCCCGGAAGTATCTGAAAATCATAGTTAACATCTTCAACACTCTGCGGGATATACTGCTCTAATTCCCATTGAATTGAATCAGCAAGCTCCTTATCAGTCATTTTTGGCATGCTTACTTTTTTAATAATCACCGAATGACCTGAAACTCCTATGGCAACATTCTTGGATTTAATGTTTAAGTCATCCACCAGAGTTGCGATGGAGTCTATGACGTTTTCAGAATTGTTTATAACCTTATTAACAATTGCATCTGGAGGGAGTAGTGCTTCTCCAAGGTTTTTTAACTGAAAACCTTTTTTACTACCTTTAAGTTCTACGAGTTTTATTGAACTAGAACCAATATCGAGTCCAACTACGCCTTTTTTTGAAAAAAACATTCATCCTCCCTGATGATTAATAGAATTAAAACATATTTTTTCAAATTTATCAATACCCATTACTTGAAATTGCATCAAAAATATATATTTAATATCAATTAGTTGAATCATATAACTAATGTTTAACTTTAATAATTTAATGTTTTTTATTACTTTCATCATCTTTAGATTTAATTAGTTAAACTTTTTATCATAATAAATATTGACTAATATAATTATTATCTTTAATATTAATTCTTAAATTAACAATATACACATTTAAATATTTAAACATTTACTTTAACAATACTTTCTAACTCATCAGATGTCAATACTTTTTCAAAGAAAACTAGAATTTGCTTTAATTTTTACGTTATTATTATTTTCAAGTTTTACTGTAAATTCGGTAATATACGCTCAAAAAATTGATAATGCCGATAAAGTTAAAGAGCTTTCTGAACTAATTAGCAATTTAGAAGATAAACAACATCCAATATCGCAAGACTCACTAGAGCTATCTAAAGATTTTGTAATAAACATAAATAATGGGTCTTATAACTCTGCTGATCCGTCAATAATAGACGAATTATTTAAAGCTCATTCAGCTTTGTTAAATGCGCTATTGGTTGAGGCCCGAAATAGTACAGAGCTGCAGAGCACAAAGAATACTATTGCAGAACAGCAGCAGCTTTATGAAAAGTTATCCAAATATAATACAGATATATCTCAAGACCTAAAAAAATACTGATGCATACAACAAAAATTGTAATAGTTTTGATGTGTTATATGTTAACTTTTAGCATATCACCCTTATTATCACAGGAATATTCCAATTCAGTTGAATCAGATTATAAAAAAGCTAAAACACACATACAAGCATCTCTAAACTTCTTAGAACAGTCCAATAAAGCCAAATTATCCCAAAACGAGCAAAGCTCGCAGCTTTATTTTCATTTATCGCAAATTCACCTTAGCACTGCTCAATCATTATTTAGAAACAGTACGATAAAATCGCAAACAGAACTGCTAAAAGAAGAGCTTGCTTCAATACAATCAAAGAATTTCAAGATTAAAGAACAATTTAAGGATAATATATCGAAGCTAAAAGAACATAAAGATAAAATCACATTATCCGAAGAACTTTTGTACAATAATTCTCTAAACAATTTAGAAACAGCCCTTACACAGATTAATGCAGCTGAAGATGTTGATGCTACGGTTTATAGTTCACATCTGTTAACTCAAGCTCACAACTATTATCAAAAAGCTTCAGAAAACCATGAACAGGGAAAATACGAGCTCTCCGCAACAGAGTCTGATAAGAGTATTGAGCTGGCAAAACGGGCTTTTGATGAGTCTTCAAACAAATTTCAGGCAAAACAAGGCCTCAAGGACAAATTTGCAAATATTTTCGGTTTTAGCATAAATAGTTCAGACAGTTCACTAGTTTTATTATCTACAGAGCTGTTTTCTCCCCAAAGCAGTTCAATAAGGTTCGATTTATACCCTTCGTTGGACAAAATTGCCGGCATTATTAAAAACAGTGATGATATAAAACTGGAAATTAAGGCTCATAATAACAGTTACAAGAGTAGAACAAAAAACAAGAAACTCTCTGCCGAACAAAGAGATACGATTATGACTTATTTAATATCTAAAGGAATTACGGAGAACGCTTTTATAATTAATGATTATCCAAGCAAAGAAATTACAGCAGAGAGAAAAGTAGAAATAATTCTTATAAACTAATTTACAAATTCTGTATCCAACAACTCTTCATCGGATTTATCAACATCTAAAACTTCATCTTCATTAAATTCGTCATAATATATCTCTACTTCTTTTGTAAAAACCCTATCAGGTTGCGAATTTAAACTTATGGTAAAAAATTCTCTTTGATATGGATAAAGTGCCTGCAAATTTCCATCATCAAAAAGAGGGGTGGAATTGGCTTCTACTACATTTCCCGACTCATCTTTTAAGATTATTACGACAAACACTGACTGCACGGCAACATCTCCGTTATTTACGATAACTCCGTTGAACTCAAGCTGCCCTTCCTTGTTTACGCTCTCCAGTATAGGACCATCAAGCTCTACAAAGCCGTCATTTTCGGACTGAATACATCCGGCAAGCAAGAAAACACAGAAAATTAATGTAAGTAAGTATCTCATTTCTTTTTCTTATCCGATAATGAAGAAAATGATATTACGTTTTTATCCCCAGTCTTCTCATCAGTACTTTTTGATGTTCCATCATCTTTTTGGATGCCTTTTTCTTCCAGTTCGTGGTCTGTGATCACATCCCCAAGAATCTTATGCATTATCTTAAGGGCTCCTACTGAATTATCCCTCAGATACCCTTTTTCGAATACCACTTCTTTTTTCTTTCTGTTTAGCAGATACAAAATGAAGGCCTGGTTATTAAAGACAACCAGCATTGCTGCATAGAGAAGGAAGTTTTCAGATAAAACCCTTTTTGCTATTGCCGTGGTTTCAGAATCTATTTTAACTATTCCCTTTGGACTTAAACTATCTTTTATAGAAAACGGTACGGCAACAGAAATTACTCCGTCTCTATCAAAAACAGAATAGCCCTTTACGGGATCTACTTCTTTTATGAACATTCCACCCTGCTGCTGTTCCAGTTCGTCTTTAAATACTACGCTAAAAAACTTTGGCGCTATTTCAAATGTATTAAATAGCTTCTTCCTTCCAAGCCTCTCGTCTAAAAAATGGTAGAACTCATCACTTGTAGGATTTATGGCCCCTTCGGCAAAAAAGCTTCCCGAAAGATCACCTATTGTTTCTGCAATAGCTCTGGTTTTGGTAACAAATTCATTCTTGGCGCTTTTATACTGAAAAAGAAACACCAATCCTACAACTGTAAAAATACACAGTTCAACCACTACCGCTAAAAGTACCGTGTTATTTCTTAAATCTAGGCGCATTGCATGAATTTATCTAATATTTCCTGTATTTTCTGATCCTTGGAATGTCTAAATAGCATGTATATCATTCCGCTAAAATCCTTTTTTAAATCCTCATCCAGACTTCTGTAAAGATTGATGAGCATTTTCTCTTCTTCACAGAGAACTTCCATGTTCTCTTCATTAAGCCCCTCTCTTTCCATAAAGCGTCTCATTCTTTCCTTTCTTGCAAAGTTCCAAAGCTGCTCAAAGGGAATGTTAATGATATTGGAAAGCTGCTGGCACCTGTCCACAGAAGGCGCGTCTACTTTGCCTGTTTCCAATTGATGTATAAATACGCTTGATACCCCAAGAGACTTTGCAAGGTCTTCCTGGGTAATATTTCTATTTTTTCTCTGATTCTTAAGATAATCGCCAAACGTCATATATGGCCTCCAACTAAGTTTTTAAAATTGTATAAATACAACAATCCTATATTGATTTATATTATATCATTAAAAAATGGATTTATATAGAAATTTTAAGAATTTTACTTAAATCTACACAAAGATAGTAAATTTCTCATAAATCATAATATACAAATGCTTTATATCGCAAATTTAACACAAAATAGAAGATAAAATGGACAAGCATTTTTTAGAAGTATTTTTTGATATACAATCCGGTTTACCAAGGCAGGGACCGGGAGATAATGATAGTACGCGCAGAGCATTAGAACTTTGTGATTTGCCCGCTAATGCAAACGTTCTTGATATAGGATGCGGTCCCGGCGCACAGACAATGGCAGTTGCAAAAGAGTTACCGCAAGCAACTATAAAAGCTGTGGATTTTCATACTCCATATTTAAAAGAGCTGGACCAGCGGGCACAAGAGTCTGGATTTGCCGGTCGTATAACCACACTCGAAGCAGACATGAATGCACTATCTTTTGCAAAAGATAGTTTCGATTTAATCATAGCCGAAGGGTCAGCTTATATAATGGGTTTTGCTAATGCGTTAAAGTCATGGAACCCACTTCTTAAAACTGGCGGTCATATTGCCGTTACTGAGCTTGTATGGCTTACACAGACTCCACCAAAAGAAGCCGCCGCATTTTTTAATAAAGAGTATCCGGCAATGACAACACCAGAAAACATCATACCAATATTTAAAGAGTCAGGTTATAAACTAATAGATCACTTTACCATACCCGACAAAGGATGGTGGGATGAGTATTACACCCCTCTTGCTGGACGTCTTAATAATTTAGAAGAAAAGTATGAAAATGATGATCCAGGGCGTAACATAATACAAATGACTCGGCTGGAAATAGATATACGCAAACGTTTTGGGAAAAGCTATGGCTATGAATTTTTTATAGCAAAGAAAGTATAGATTCCAATAAAACCATGACTGACACTATTTTTTAAACAAATAGTGTCCAATGTCAAGGCCTGACACCGTCTGTTCCCATCTGTTCATTCCCCAAAAAGGGTAACATCCCTTTTTTCTTAATTAAAAAATGCACCTAATTACTGAGCATCTACAAGCGTCCCCCATTTCATCAATCAATCGGCTTAATCAATTTTATATATCTATGGTATATTGATACATTAAATGTAAATATGGAGGGTTCTTGTAATGATCAACAAATACAATACGGACATTAAAGAACAATTATCATCAGATAAAGATTTAAAGAAATTTGTTTCTAATCCTACTATAGTACCTGGATATAAAGTTAATATTCTAATTGATGATACGGATGTAGTTTATGATTTAAAAAATGGAATTACATGGGAATTCATAGCTAGGGGAGCTGCTGGAGGAGTAGCAGGTGCTATCGCTGGTGAAGTAGTTGTGTCTATGCTTAAGAGAACATTGGGGCTAAATGTTAACTATGAACAGTTGTTCAATAACGCAATAAATGAAATAGTAAACCAACTTGGAAGAGTTATTGATAACGCTTTTTTACGTGAATATTTAGCAGATATTGAACATATGAGAAGTGAATTATTAACTTATGCTGAAACCAAAGAATTGCGAATTCTTCATGAAAATAGAGAGCACGCTTCTAAAATAGTACATAGACTAATGGGCTTTAATGCACAAGAAGGACTTGGTGGATTTCTTTGCGCAGCTAATTTACATTTAATGGTTATTAAAGCTCTAGCAGGACATAATGGTGATTATAAGAAAACATTACAGCGAAAATGCAAAGATTATGCTGCTTGGGCTGAACATTCTGCAAATCTCTTTCTTGAAAGGGTAAAGACAAGTGTTTCTCCATGTGAATCACACTGTCATGAAGAACGAGATCCCGGAGGGGGTCGTCTGTCTCTACCGTTATACGAAAAAACCAAATCCCCATGCAATTGCAATAATGAAAATGAAAAGAATGCACTGAACGTGTTGCCTCGAGATAATGAAAGTTTGTACGTTGATACAGATGATACTGTATGTTCATATTCATTCAAACATAATTATGGAAGAGATGAAAGACGCTTTGGTCCAAGATACAATTATGCTGACTGTGATAGAGCTAGACAAACATATTATGACTCAGCTGTAAATCCCGCAACAGATCGAAGAAATAGGATATTAGATATATGTAATCTATGGAGGGCAGTCAATATAGATGATATTCGTACTAGTTAAGAGCCAAAGATGTCAAAAAATAGAACCAAAAAATAGTCAAAAAATGGGAACTCTTTCCTTTTCTATTCCCACTCAATCCAAAAGACTATAATATTAAATATACTTATTCTTAAGAAGTGTTTCCTTATCGTCTATGGTCTCAAACACTTCCCCGCATTTATCACATTCAATAGTCATGAGCTTAGGGGCATAGCTGATTCCTATACTTACCACAATCATCCCCCAGGTTGAATATTTGTGTTTGGGCACTACCCAGGGATGTTCTCTTGTGTAGCCGCATTTGCAGGTTTGTTCTTGATTCTCTGACATATTTAATTAATTAAATTGTTTGGTTAGATTTTACCGAGTAATTGCAATTTATCTATTTTAGACATAATTCATATTGATAAGATTCTTTAATAATTTATACCAGATACCTCTTTTCAAACCAGCGGGCAAATATTACTCCCCCTATACCAAGAAGTATCGGGCCAAGAAGTAAATGAAACGGCCAACCGCTACCGCTTAGGCTTAAATGATCTATTGGGTATTCCATTGTTTTAGAGACTGATCTTGCAACCACCCGGTTTTCTCTTGCCGATAAATCCAGCAGTGTTCTGTCGTAGGCAAAGTCTGATGCATTGCGTTTCAGATCATGAAAATATTCAATATCCAGATGTTTATAATACTTAGCGAAAAAATCTTTGTCTTCCTGTTCCAAATCTTTAGAAAGACTTACCATCCTGTCCAGATAACCAATTGTCTTAAAATCAAAAGTAGGTACAAAATCGAGCCCGTGCTTTGATTTAACTATCTTTCTTTCATTGGAAACCGTATAAGTAACCGCCGTAAATGATCTGGGATATACATCGAGTAATGAAGCGAGATCGGTTTCGCTTATACCGTCTTTTATATAAACTCCTATCTCGTCCTTTCCCCAGGGATAAAGAGCTGTAACAAGCCAGACAGAATCGGAGATATTTATTTTTACTTTCTCAAGCTCATCCCGCCCATAATGCTCATAGCCAATGGATTTAGCAACACCTGTAGCTGTATTTTTTCCAAGCATCTTTTCAATTGTATATAAAGTACCGTCTACTGAGCCTGTCACGACACCGGGTGATGAAATTATATTTCCGTCCTCAACATACCTTACGCCTGAAAGCCACTCAGTGCCCGGATATTGCCCCTGCAAATGACCAATAGCCGACCAGTGGGTAGTAGCTTTTTTATTTGCAAGAAGCCCCGCAGCCGCAATTGTCCTGGCACCTTCGCAAATTGATAAAAATACTGTCTCGCCGTTATCCTGATTTCTGATCCAGTCTATTAAGACCTTATCCTCAGGGCTTTGGATATTAGGAAGATTAGGAACAACAACAAGATCGGGGTTTTTGTTCATGACCTCATCGATCTGGTCTAAAGAAAAATGAGGTATAAAACCAATTCCGCCGTTTAGCGGAGAAACCATACGCCGCGGTGCCACGGTAATGACATTAAACTTTCCCGTGAGGGATAAAAGCTCGTATGGAGCCAGAAAATCTGTAATTTCAGTACCTTTATTACCAACCACAATTACTGCCGTTAATTTATCAGGATCTATTGCAGGAGACTGTAGTGTTGATACATCAAATGGCTCCGGATCACTAAATGATATATCTGAAATAGACTTATATATTATTACGGCACTAAACGTAAGTGGTGGGACTATAAACGCAAGCAGATAATAAAACAGTCTCAGAATGCTTATTCTATCCATATATGTCTTTTCTCAAACTACCACTCAGGCTTTTTCCTGGTCTGCTTGAGTTTGCTCCTTTTATTCTTCATATCAAGTCTTCTTTGTACAGATGTCTTTGATGGTCTTGTTTTTACTCTTTTTTTAGGTTTGCGGCTTGCTTCATATAACAGTTCAGTAAATTTATTAAGCAAATCTTTCTTATTTGCTTCCTGGGTTCTGTACTTCTGGGATTCAAGCACCAGGAAACCTTCTTTATTTATTCTGTTTTTATTTAGTTTCAAAAGTCTGGATCTTACTTCTGAAGGCAGGCTTGCAGAATTTAGAACATCAAATCTCATCCGCACACCAGTTGATACTTTATTTACATTCTGCCCCCCGGGTCCACTGGACTTTATGAATTCAAATGTTAACTCACCTAAATCCACCGAGAGGGAAGGAGTTATGTGTATATTATATTGAGATATATTCATTTTAAGCCAATACTTAAGAGATAATTTCTATAACAAAGTTCAATCATAAATAAAATAAAGGGAATTGAAAGTATATATAAGATATAAGCTTCGAAATCAGCAGACAGCTCTGGATATTTATTAATAAGTTAATTGCCGCTAAAAGCCTGGTCCAGCTTATCTATATTTTCTTTTTGCAGTTTCCAGCCAGAGCCTCCGCAGTTCTCTTCGGTTCTCTCCACACTGTCTGATTTGGGAATTGAAACCACACATTTCCTGGAATTACACCAGTTTAGGGCTACCTGGCTCATGGTCTTGCCTTCAGAGGCTGCAACATGCTCCAGCACTTCATTTGATTTCTTATTAAGAAGACCCTTTTTAGTAAGATTGCCCGAATCTAGAGGCGTATATGCAATTATAGTTATTTTATTAGTATCACAGTAAGGTATAAGGTCTTTTTCAATCTCACGGTGGTTTAGGTTATACAAAACCTGATTAGAAACAATCTTATGATTGCTTAAATAATACTGAGCTTCTTTCATCTCATCGAGAGAAAAATTACTCACACCGATATATTTAATGAGGCCATCATCGGCAAGCTTTTGCATCGCCCTCATGGTCTCCTTTAGTGGATAGGCCGGGTTTGGCCAGTGAATCTGGTAGAGATCAATTACGTCGGTACCAAGCTTGTAGAGACTCTCTTCGGCAGACCTCAGTACATCTCTGTAAGAAAGATGCCTTCCCGAAACTTTTGTAGCTATGAATACCTTATTTCTCTGCCCCCGAATGGCCTTTCCCACAATGTCTTCAGTATAATAGCCCTCGGCAGTGTCTATGAAGGTTGCCCCAAGATCAATACCTCTTTGAAGCGGCTTAACCCAGCCCCTGTAGTTCCACGTACCAAGCCCGATTTCTGAAATCTGTACTCCCGTGTCTGCTAGTTCCTTATAATTCATCTCTATTATTGCTTATTCTTACTGCTTATTTTTTTCTACTACTGTTTTTAAATTTGCAAGACCCTTTTCAAACATAGGCCCTGTTCCATCAGTAACCAGTAAGGCAAAATATCCGCCTAAAACCGGAATTTCCGCATTTCCCGACATTGTCCAGATTACCTCAGTTGTGCTACCTGTACCGTTGTATTTCATATCCGCCTTACACTTGTATTTTCCCTCATCAAAGAACATATCATATTCAATACCGGTCTTGGGATCAGACTTTGTAAATTTGAGTTCTCCCGATCCATCTTTCCCTTTCCAGCTTTGAGATGCACCCACTCCGGTTGTTTTTTCACCTGTTTTAATAACCAAAGAAGGATCGCCGTAAGTCCAGGGCTGCCATTTATCCCACATCTTGAGATCACCAACATACTTATGTATTTCATCGCTTGCAGAATTAATATCTACCGATCTGCTCACCGAGTACTGTGTAGGCAGCATAAGCCCCACCGCAATAAATACAACAATAAACAGAACAAATATTATAAATAGCCATTTTATTATTTTCATTACACTAAACCTCTATTGCTAGTATAAATACATTATACAATACTATAGTATATTTTTCGTATATATACTTGAATTTATACCATTTTGGGTATAGAATCAGCCGTAGATTTGATTCAACCTTTCTTAAAGGATGATTTATCTTAAGCTAGAAGGCATATAATTTTATTTAAATTGAAGCAAGTTTTATGAAGGGGATTAACATGAGAATAGCTGTACTATTTGTAGCATTAACATTATTTACACTTAGCAGTGCATTTGCACTAGATACATCCTGCAACTTTTGTTCAAAAGATTCGGCAGACTTTTTCAATGATAATTTAACAGAACAATTAATCACATCAGCATTTACAGGCAATGATACCAATATCCTATTAGCCTCTGAATCATCAATAACAGATACGAATTCTCATACAGTTAGTGGCGAGAACAACTTTAAACAATTTGAAGCTGGTTCATATAATTTGGATAACATAATTGAGCTTATAAATAAGACTGAAGACATTAAATCATTCACACAGGACAAAATAGACTTACTTGCAAATTTTAGAGATGGCGATGATGTATTTGTGCCGCTCGGATTTTTTCTTTATATGAATAAGAAGTTCTAGACTCGTATTTTTCCTGTTCCAGATTTACTACTTTGTATTAATCCGTTACAATAACACCTCAAAAAAATATAGGAGTACTTTAAATTATGAAAATATCACTTTTAGGCGGTACAGGAGACATTGCTGAAGGATTGGTACTAAGATGGTCAAAAGCAGGACATGAGATTTTTATTGGCTCAAGAAGCGAAGAAAAAGCCCAGGGTATTGCAGCAGAATATATTGATAAACTAAAAGAGCTTGGAATAGAATCAAAAATTCACGGACTTGCAAATGCAGATGCAGCAAGAGAATCTGAAGTAATTATAATCAGCATCCCACCTGAATATGCAGCTTCAACTATTGAACAGTGTGGATCTAACATTACAGACCAGATAGTTGTTACCCCTGTAGTTTCTATGAAAAAAGAGGGTAAGACTTTTTTATTCAATCCTCCAGCTCAGGGTTCATCGGCTCTTGAAATAAAAGAGAAGCTTCCTGAAACAGCAAAGCTTGTTTCTGCTTATCATAACCTTCCTGCAAAGGAGCTTGCAAAGATTGATGAAGACCTGGATTACGACGTGGTAATATGCGGTGATGATGACGACGCAAAAGAAGTGGTAAAGAAACTTACTGAGGAAATGAAGAACCTAAGAGTTCTCGATGCAGGGGCTTTGGAAACATCAGCAATGATTGAAGCCATGACCCCTCTCATTGTAAACCTAAACATCAGATACAAACCTCAGCATTTTTCTGTTAAGTTTGTATAGGATTTAAGAATCAGTCCCCGATAACCTGAACTACTATTTTTCTGTTCCGGGGTCTGTTATCAAAATCCACAACAACTATTTGCTGCCATGTGCCCAGGAGGAGTCTGCCAGAATTAAAAGGTACGGATAGTGACGGGCCTAGAAGTGCCGCGCGTACGTGTGAGTAGCCGTTACCATCACCCCACCTGGCATCATGGTTATAGTGAATATCAGTTGGTGCAAGCCTCTCAATTGCTGCTTTAAAATCAGTTATTGCACCGCTTTCGTATTCAATGGTTGTAATACCGGCAGTTGATCCCGGAACGAAAACGGTAGCTGTGCCACAATCCAGTTCCGACTCTGTTACATACTGTTCCACATATCCTGTGATATCAATCATATCACACTCTCCCCTTGTATTTAGCTCAATTCCAAATGTATTTACTGCCATCTGATTCTCCTAAATAAGCCTTAACTGCTGAGGGTCCTGAAGCGCTTTGGCATTTATACCCTTTTTCTTTAGATCGGCTGCAAACTCAACATTTGTGCTTCCTGTAAGATGCACCTCTTTTGGTCTTACAAGCTCCACGAGCTTTAGCATCTCGTCATATCCGGCTCTTATACTAAACGGATAAGCATGCTCTACACCCAAAGAAGACTTTACTATCTCAGGCTCCACAGCAAGCTCGGACACCCCGGCAAAAACAGCATTTTCCATCTTTGCAAACCTGTCTTTTTTGCTTTGTTCCGGTGGTATTATTAATACCTTTGAATCAAGGTCACTGTCTTTTTTAAGTCTTTTATATTTTGTAAAATTAATACCCAATGATCTGTATATCTCTAAATTTTTATAGATAGAGTCGTGTACAATCACCTTGTACCCTCGCTCACCCAGCAGGTTTACAAGTTCCTGTGAATTTCCAAGAGGCTCTGCAAGCAAAACAGGAACAAGGTCATTTTCAAAACAATCGTCAATAAAGTCCGCTATGGCATTTACCGCAATCTCGGGACTTGGGAAAAAATATTTCTTTTTACCGTAAGCACATTTCAATATAAGCGTATCACACTGTGTAATCTCGATAGGATCAGATGTGCTGAGAACATCAAGATTAAAATCGTTAGTATACAAAATCTTTTTGTTGTCTGTGTAAATGAGTACCTGTGCAGAACCAAGAATAAAACCGGAAGGCAAAAGCTCAACATCAATATTTCCAAGGTTAAACATATGGTTGTACGGGCAGGGTAGTACGCTTACAGAAGAGAGCTTTTTTCCCAAAAGCTTTAGTGTCTGAGGAGTTGTTATTACCTTGGAATGCCGTAAAAACCCTGTTGAAAGCGGATTGGAAAGAATTGAAAGGTTCTTTTTCTTTGTAGCATCAATCCATATACCCGTATCTTTTAAATGTACTCCGTCATTATACTCAATCATATATAACCTGTAATAAAACAGGTAAATTAAAGAATATCAATTAATGAATGAGTATCTGTTAAATCAGAGAACAAATAATCGGGACTATGCGCGCCAAGTTCATCACAACTATATCTGCCGGTGCATACACCTACCGTAAGTGCTCCCGCAGCCCTTCCATGCGTTATATCAAGCGGCGTATCACCAATTACAAGGATCTTTTCAAGGTGCTTGTCAGCTACCCTTCTACCCCGTTCTATTCCAGCGCTCACAAGCGTAGCCCTGTGCTCTGCATCCGAACCAAAACCGCCAAAGGAAAAATACTTATCCAGGCCGCAGTGCCTGAGTTTTATCCATGCTCCCTGTTCAATGTTGCCTGTTGCAAGACCAATCACGGTGTCATCTCTATCCGTAATTTCATCCAATAGATTGGTTACACCGGGAAGTACGGTGACGCTTGCGCCGTTATTAAGATTATTATCAAGTATTGTTAGATATTCATTAAATATAAGCTCTGACTCCTTTTCTGTATAACCTCTTCCAAGGCCGTTTTGGAACATTTCATTTAATATGAGATAGTCAGTTTTACCGTCTGCTGTAATATTAGCCATAACATTCTTAACACCGTAAATATTTTCAAATGCCCGGTCGGCCGCTCTAAGCGCAGCACCTCCTGTACTTATTAGAGTTCCGTCAATATCAAAAAGTAGTAAATTCATAGTATTTGAAGATAACCTGCAATCTCGGAATAAAAATTTTTTTCAAGAGTATAAATATTAAATAACCTTTGTGAAGATTCTGCTAAAAAGCTATCAGGTTTTTCCTCTTCGCTTATCTTTTTAAAAAATCTTGATAGTTCATACCACTCATTTCCTATATGATCCATCTTAATTGCAATCTGCTCAGTAAATTCAAAATCGAAGTAATTCTTAGCCTCATTTAGATAATCCCTGTACATCCACCTAAAACCAGCCCCGCATGTGCCTCTTTTTTGAATTACCTGATATGAATACCTGAAACTCCACTTCCAGTCAGCAGCATCTTTCCAGTTAAATATATCTTTTGATAACTCTAATATCCTTTCTACACCGGATACTCCCCTTGGAGATTTAACCCCTTTTAACATTTTCAGCGCATTGGATTTAATTGCCAAGGGAATTAATTCATTGAGATCATTTTGCGTATTTATACCACCTACTGAAATCCAGTTGTTACTAAGTGGATAGGGCTTTATCTTTGCACTACGCGATTTTTTAAAATTATCAAACGATACGGCCTGCAGACCTTCAAAACCCGTATCAGACAGATAGACTTCTTGTTTTTGAGCATCATAACCGCTTACAACAACAATGTGTCCCGGGAAATGCGTGCTGGAATTATAGTAATCAAGATAAAAAATATCTGTTTGTATTAATACAGGGATATCTCTGTCAATATAATCAATCACATCCTGCAGGGCCTTACTGTCATCCTGCTCATATTCCCATTTTCTTTCTTCTGTAGTAAAAAGTGAAAAGAAGCCAGGCTCCATATCGGGCCCTCTTAGGTGGATGTTCCTCGTAGGACTTATCTCATTATCTATGGAATAAAAAAATCCAAGACCCCCTCCAAGCCCAAAGCACATTGGTTCGCTAAGAGGCAGTCCATAAAAAGTGGCAACATCTCTTAGCGCTGCCGATCCGCAGTGAATGCCCGGTATGTGATTCCAACCCTTGATAACTTTTTTCAAAGCTTCATAGAATAGATATTGTTTGGATTTAAAAAGAAATGATTTGAGTGAAATCAGTTTTGTATGACTACTGATTCATCATGTTAAGGAATTCTTTATTGGACTTTGTACCTCTTATCTTATCCAGCAAGAATTCCATTGCTTCCACTGTGTTCATTGGGCTAAGTACTTTTCTAAGCAGCCACACCCTTGTAAGTACGTCTTCTTTAAGAAGAAGCTCTTCTTTTCTGGTTCCGGAGCGCTGTAGATCAATAGCAGGAAATATTCTCTTATCTGCAAGTTTCCTGTCCAGATAAACTTCCATGTTTCCAGTACCCTTGAACTCTTCAAAGATAACCTCATCCATTCTGCTGCCGGTATCAATTAGAGCCGTAGCAATGATGGTCAAGCTTCCACCTTCTTCAGTATTTCTGGCTGCTCCAAAAAACCTCTTAGGTCTTTGCAGAGCATTTGCCTCCATACCACCCGAAAGAACTCTTCCGCTTGCTGGTGTAACAGTGTTACTTGCCCTTGCAAGACGGGTAAGACTATCTAGCAGAATGACTACATCTTTTCCATGCTCTACAAGTCTTTTAGCTTTTTCAAGCGCCATGTCTGATACCTGAATATGTCTTTGTGATGGTTCATCAAAAGTTGAGCTTATGACTTCTCCATTTACAGACCTTTCCATATCCGTTACTTCTTCAGGTCTTTCATCTATAAGTAAAACGATGAGAACCACTTCGGGATTGTTTTTGGTAATGGCATTGGCTATATGCTGCATAAGGATTGTCTTACCAGTTCTTGGCGGAGCAACAATTAATCCCCTCTGTCCCTTACCTACCGGCACAAAAAGCTCCATAACCCTTGTACAGAATTCACTCTTATCAAATTCAAGATTTAGTTTTTCTTCCGGATGCAGAGGAACCCTGTTCTCAAATGCAACCCTTTCTCTGCAAACCTCTGGAGATTCATGGTTTACGGTTTCAATCTTTAATAGTGCTAAATTTTTCTCGCCTTCTCTTGGAAGCCTTACCTGTCCGCCAATTGTATCTCCTGTTTTTAAATTAAATGAACGAATCTGTGATTTAGATACATAAATATCATCCGGACCCGGTAGGTAGCTGTATTTTGGAGACCTTAGAAAACCATATCCCTCTGAAAGGATCTCAAGCACGCCTTCTGCGATTATAGATCCTTCCTTTGCGCTTTGTGCCCTAAGTACTGCATAGATAAGATCCTGCTTTGACATTCTTGGAGCTTCTTCAATATCAAGCTCCCTTGCTATTGTCATAAGCTCTTTGGACTTTCTATTCCTAAGCTCATTTAAATTAAGTAATGGACCACCATCTGGGGATGATCCGTTTGAAGTACGTTCTGCTTTGGATACTCTTGCCATAGAATTATAGAATTAATATAGAAAAATATTTTTTAAAAAAATCTGTGGAAAAAATTGAATTCGGTAAATAGTTAATTTAATAATTGATTTGTAACATTAATATTATGCACCTAAGAAAGTATATTTGTCAAGAATAATTAATGCTATAATTAAATTTAATGAAAATCACTATTATTATACAGTAATATTTAAGTAATAAAAATAGCAAAGAAAACCTTGCTATAGTACAGTAATTACTATAAAATGTATTAAATATATCTGTAAGTAGTTCCCTTAAAATAATTTAATCGTAAGAGGTGGTGCTATATGTCGGGTCATTCCAAATGGGCTAATATAAAACACAAAAAAGCATCGGTTGATGCTAAAAGAGGTAAGGTTTTTACAAAACTCATACGAGAGCTAACTGTCGCTGCAAGAGCTGGTGGTGGTGACCCAGAGGCAAACCCAAGACTCCGGTCAGCAATTAACACAGCCAAGGGACAGAACATGCCTAACGATACAATTGACAGGGCCATCAAAAGAGGCACCGGCGAGGCTGGGGTAGATGAACTTCACGAGCTGTCATATGAAGGATACGGACCAGGGGGAACGGCTGTGCTTGTAAACGCAGTTACTGACAATAAAAACAGAACCGTGTCTGAAGTAAGAAAAATATTTAACAAACACGGTGGAAATATGGGTGAAGCAGGTTGTGTCGCCTGGATGTTCGAGAAGAAAGGAAGGATTGCTTTTAACAAATCTTCAATTAATGAAGATGAGCTTATGGAACTTGCTCTCGATGCAGGGGCCGATGACGTTATAGATGATGATTTTGAATTTGCTGTTCTTACTGAGCCTGGTGTTTTTGAAGAAGTAAGATCCGCACTCGAGCAGGCAGGCCTAAAACAAGAGTCAGCAGAAGTCACAATGATTCCTCAAAATGTAGTAAAGGTTGAGGGCAAGGAAGCAGGTCAGCTGCTAAGGCTAATGGAAGCCCTTGAAGACAGCGATGATGTGCAGGATGTCTACTCTAATTTTGATATTCCCGACGAGATGCTAGAAGCCGTAGGCCAGTAACACAACATGATAGTTATAGGCATAGATCCTGGAACTATTGTAAGCGGGTATGGAATAGTAGAAGTGCGGGACAGCGGTTTTAACTGTATTGATTCGGGATTTATAAGTCAGCCGCAGAGCAGGTCAATTCCCAGTAGATTAAAACATATATACGGCAAGCTTTCAGAATTAATTGAACAGTTCTCTCCCGATGAAATGTCGATTGAAGATGTATTTTTTTCAAAAAATCCAAGGAGCACTCTAAAGCTTGGAGAGGCCAGAGGAGTATCAATCCTTGCAGCAGCTACAGCTGATATTCCAGTTTTTGAATATTCTCCAACAGAGGTAAAATCGGCAGTTACGGGTAACGGAAGGGCAACAAAACTAGACGTGCAAAAGATGATAAGCGCTATGCTGAATATTGACTATTTTGAAAAATCTGACACTTCCGATGCCCTTGCGATTGCGATCTGTCATTTAAACAGCATTGAAATAAAGAAAAAATATGGGTTTACGATAAGAAAAAAATCCAGAAGCAAAAAACGATTTACTCTAAATGATATCCCTTCTTAAAGGAATAATAGCAAAGAAAGCCCCTGAAGAAGTAATTGTTGATGTGGGGGGAGTTGGCTACGGAGTGCTTGTGCCTTCATCCACTTATTTCCAGCTTCCTGAGTTTGGAAATTCAGTAGAGCTTCATATTTACACTCATATGAAAGAAAACACGCTCGAACTGTTCGGTTTTCTCTCAGGGGAGGAAAAAGAGGTTTTCAAGATACTTCTTGGCGTTTCAGGAATTGGCCCAAGGGCTTCGGTAAATATTCTCTCCCATATTTCGCCGCATGACCTTGTTGCAGAAATATCCTCAGGAAACCTTGCCAAAAAGAAAATCCCCGGCATCGGACCCAAACTTGCCGCAAGAATTACTACCGAGCTAAAAGATAAGATAAAACTGCTTGATATAAAAACTCCTGTGGGTGCAGCAAAAAGTGGTGATAATGATCTTGACGATGTAATATCAGTACTTAGCAATCTTGGATACAGACCAAATGAGATCGATGAAAATTTGCACACTATAAAAGAGCTTATAAATGATAACAGCAACATTGAAGTAGTAATAAAGGAATCACTCAAAATAATGAAACAGGTATAGAATGGAACAAAGATTAATAGCGCCAGAAGAAAATGCTGATGACAGCAGCTTTGACAACAACCTGAGGCCAAGGTTTTTAAATGAATACCTGGGTCAAAAAAATGCAAAAGAGAAAATTTTAATATGCATACAGGCTGCAAGGAAAAGAAAAGAAGTATTAGACCACCTGCTGCTTTACGGCCCGCCAGGGCTTGGAAAAACTACACTTGCACACATAGTAGCAAATGAGCTTGGGGTAAAAATTCACGCAACCTCAGGGCCAGTGGTTGAAAGAGTTGGAGACCTTGCTTCTATTCTTACAAACCTGTCCGAAGGTGACGTGCTCTTTATAGACGAGATTCACCGTCTAAACAGAATTGTAGAAGAGTACCTCTATTCTGCAATGGAAGATTTCAAGATCGATCTTATGATTGGCGAAGGGCCATCAGCAAGATCAATGAAGATAAATGTGAACCATTTCACGCTAATTGGAGCTACAACCAGAACAGGGCTCATAACCTCACCCCTCCGGTCGCGCTTCGGGCTTGACCTCAGGCTTGATTACTATGAGCCTGATGAACTTGAAGATATTATTAAACGCTCTGCCAATATTCTGGAAGTTAAAATAAACAGCGAAGGAACAAAAGAGATTGCCTGCCGCGGCAGGGGCACTCCACGCATAATAAACAGGCTCCTTAAAAGAGTAAGAGACTATGCAGACGTAAAGGCAGACGGGGAAATTGATATAAAGGTAGCAAAAGAAGCACTGGAGATGTTTGAAGTAGATTCGATTGGACTTGATAAGATAGACCGGATAATTCTTTTATCCATTATAGAAAAGTTTGGCGGAGGCCCTGTGGGTATAGACACCATTGCAGCAGCTGTGAGTGAAGACAAGGACACGATTGAAGATGTATATGAGCCATATCTTATCAGACAGGGGCTGTTACAAAAAACTCCGAGAGGAAGAACAGTTACCTTGAATGCCTATGAACATCTTAACCTTCCAAAACCTACAAAGCAGGCGGAGTTATTTTGACTAAGTTAAATTGAATTAATAGATAGAAAAACAAGAATAAATTCTACAACCTAAAGTATATCAAGCACCTCAAACTCTCTAATACCACCGGGAGTAGTAACAGTAACATCTTCATCCACCTGTTTTCCGAGCATTGCTCTTCCTATTGGGGAGGTTATGGAAATCTTTCCGTTCTCGGGCTCTGTTTCATCTGGGCCTACGAGCTGATAGGTAACTTCTTCACCTGTATCCAGGTCTTCCATTTTAACTGTTAAGCCAAAAGTAACTCTTTCTTTGTTTGTGATTGATTTAGGATCAATAACTTCTGCTCTGGATAATTTACTCTCAAGCTCCTGAATTCTTCCTTCAACAAAACTTTGCTTTTCTTTGGCTGCATCATATTCGGCATTTTCTGAGAGGTCACCAAACGCTCTGGCTTCTTCTATCGCTTTTATAACACTGGGTCTTTCTACTCTGATTAAATTTTCAAGCTCTTTTTTTAATTTTTCATATCCGTCAGGTGTAATCGGTACACGTTCAATAGACATATTTCCTCCAGACAGGCCTATACATATTTATGCATTTGAGATTTACTAATTTAGGTTGCTATCAAGATAATAATCCTGAATCGGCTTTACATCAAGACCTTCATTTTTAAGAGCATCAATTGCTTCAACAGCAGCCCCTGCTCCCGAAATAGTTGTAAAGTAAGGCACATTTCCCATAAGTGACTCTCTTCTTATGGAATATGACTGCTTAATCTCGTCTTCTCCAAATGTGGTATTGATAACAAGCTGCACATCACCATTAATAATAAAATCAACAATATTAGGCCTGCCTTCGTATACCTTCTTTACGCTTTCACATTCTATACCGTTTTTCTTTAAAAATTTATGAGTACCTTTTGTGGCGATTAGCTTATAACCAATTTCCACCAAATGCTTTGCAACAGGGAGCATTTTATCTTTGTCGTCATCCTTCACGCTAATAAAAGCGCTACCCTCGGTTTTAAGCTCACTTCCTGCAGCAAGAAGCGCCTTGGCAAATGTCTTTCTAAGATCTGTATCAATGCCCATCACTTCACCTGTGGATTTCATCTCAGGGCCCAGGATAGTATCAACCCCGGAAAACCTTATGAATGGAAACACTGATTCTTTTACGCATATATGCTTGGGTGTTATCTCTTTAGTAAATCCAAGCTCTTTTAGTGTCTTGCCTGTCATCACTTTTGTTCCCAGATTTGCAAGGGGAACACCTATGGCTTTACTTACAAAAGGGATAGTACGGCTCGCACGGGGGTTCACCTCTATTAAGTATACCTCTCCGTCTTTTACTGCAAACTGGATATTACAAAGACCAATCACATTCAGTGCAAGTGCAAGCTCTTTTGTCTGCCTTTTTATTTCATCGACTATTTCGGTATCAAGCGAGTAAGGTGGAAGCACCATAGCGCTGTCACCAGAATGAACTCCTGCCTCTTCTATATGTTCCAGTATACCGCCGACTACTACTGTCTTGCCGTCAGATATGGCGTCTACATCTACTTCTTTTGCATCTTTTAAGAATTCGTCTATCAACACCGGATGGTTGTGTGATACTTTCACGGCATCTTTTATATATCGCCTGAGAGATTTTTCCGTATACACTATCTCCATCGCTCTGCCCCCAAGCACATAAGACGGCCTTACTACAATCGGATATCCTATTTCACCGGCAACTGCAAGCGCCTCTTCTTCACTCCTTGCAATACCGCTTCGGGGTTGCTTGAGCTTGATTTTCAAAATCAGGTCTCTGAACCTTTCCCGGTCTTCAGCAAGATCAATATTATCCGGGGAAGTGCCTATTATCTTTACGCCGTTTTGCTCCAGTGGCACAGCAAGCTTAAGAGGTGTCTGTCCTCCTAAGTGAACTATTACCCCCTCGGGCTTTTCTCTATTAATAATTGCCAGAGTATCTTCGAGTGTAAGCGGCTCAAAATAAAGTCTGTCCGAAGTATCGTAGTCAGTGCTTACAGTCTCGGGATTACAGTTTATCATAATGGCTTCATAGCCCTCTTCTTTTAAAGAAAACGCCGCATGCACACAGCAGTAATCAAACTCTATTCCCTGCCCTATTCTGTTTGGACCTCCGCCTAAAATAATTACTTTTTTCCTGTCAGTTGGAAGGGCTTCGTCTTCCTGTTCATAGGAAGAGTACAGATAAGGGGTATGCGCTTCAAATTCCGCAGCACATGTATCAACCATTTTATAAACACACTTTATACCATTATCAAGATTAGTATTTCTAATTTCATCTTCACTTTTGCCAAGTAGAAAGCCAAGTCTCTCATCTGAAAATCCGTATTGTTTTAAAAGCCTGAAATCATCTACCGAAACCCCTCCATCTTTAGAAGACTTGATCAGATCGGTCTCTGCATCCACTATCTGTTTTATATTCTGCAAGAACCACGGATCAATATAGGTTAAATCAAAAATTTCTTCCAAGTCCAATCCAGCCCTGAATGCATCGGCCAGGTACCATAGCCTGTCGGGGTTTGGCTTTCTGAGTTTATCTTTAATTATGCCAAGATCATCCGTTTTGCTTTCAAACCCGGCTGAATCAATCTCAAGAGAACGTATTGCCTTTTGCATTGATTCCTTAAATGTCCTTCCTATTGCCATAACTTCTCCCACTGATTTCATCTGGGTAGTAAGAAGGGGCTCAGTCTGTGGAAACTTCTCAAATGCAAACCTTGGTATTTTAACTACTACATAATCTATACTTGGTTCAAATGAAGCAGGGGTATATTTTGTGATATCATTTGCTATCTCATCGAGTGTATATCCTACTGCAAGTTTTGCAGCAATCTTTGCAATTGGAAATCCCGTAGCCTTTGAGGCAAGAGCCGAACTTCTTGAAACCCTTGGGTTCATTTCTATTACCACAATATCACCATTTTCAGGATTTATACCAAACTGAATGTTTGAGCCCCCGGTATCTACTCCAATCTCTCTTATGATCGCTATAGAAGCATCTCTCAGCCTCTGATATTCTTTATCTGTAAGTGTTTGCGAAGGAGCTACTGTTATGCTGTCTCCGGTGTGCACACCCATGGGGTCAAAGTTTTCGATTGTACATACGATTACAACATTGTCAGCAGAGTCTCTCATTACCTCAAGCTCAAACTCTTTCCATCCTATAACCGACTGCTCTACCAGTATCTCCGTCACAGGGCTCATATGAAGACCCGCTTTTGAAAAATCTTCAAACTCTTCTTTATTATATGCAATACTGCCGCCTACCCCACCAAGGGTAAATGACGGGCGGATAATTACGGGATAGCCAACCCTCTTCACAATTTCCCAGGCCTGTTCCATGGTTCTTGCTACTCCGCTTTCTGGGACCTGAAGCCCTATGCTTATCATGGCATCTTTAAATTTATCCCTGTTCTCTGCTTTCTTTATAGCCTCAAGGTTTGCTCCGATAAGCTCGACTCCGTATTTATCAAGCACCCCGCTCTCGGCAAGACTAACGGCAAGGTTAAGACCCGTCTGACCTCCGATCGTAGGAAGCAATGCCTGCGGTCTTTCTTTTTCAATAATTTTTTCAAGTATTTCGGGGATTAGCGGCTCTATGTAGGTTTTATCAGAGATTGAGGGGTCTGTCATAATAGTGGCCGGATTGCTGTTTACAAGCACTATCTCAAAACCCTCTTCTTTTAGCGCCTTACACGCCTGAGTACCGGAATAATCAAATTCACAGGCCTGTCCAATCACAATGGGGCCTGATCCTATAAGCAATATTTTCTTTATATCGGTTCTCTTTGGCATATTAAAGTCAGGTTGTTGAACTCTCTATATCTTCATAGATATTTTGTGTACCGTAGTTTTTGCTGCTTCCTTTATATCCCTTAAGTGTAACAATTCTGTAAAAAGCAGATCTGTACCAATTTTTCTTAGGCTTTATTTTAAGGGGTGAAAGCTCCCAGGCTCTTGTTTCCTTTTCATAGCCCCAGTTAATATACTCGTTAAAGTTGTGCATTATATCGGTTACTACTACCTTGTAGCTTGTGAGCAGTTTCTGCAGGTCATACCACTTATTTAGCGATGCTTCTCTTCTCGTAAATCCAAAATATCCTGAACACCCTGCCGATCTGAGAGTGCTAATACCCTTACCAACAAATGCATCTGCTGCTTTTAAAGTCTCTGGGGGGTCGGTAAAAAATGTATCAAAACTCTTAATATATTTTTTGGGAAGTGGTTTTCTCATATCAAATGGTTCGATGTTAACCTCAAATTTTTCCTGTTCTGCAATTTGAGCAATAAACTTTGTAAGCCTCTTGTCTATCTCCAACACAGTGATGCTCTTTGGCATACCACTTAGCCCCAGTACGATGCTAAGCAGATCATCATCACCAATGATAAGTATATCCTTTGCGTATATATCACCCCTTTCATATGCTGCCAAAAACCTTGAAAATGTAGAATGGGGTGTAACGTATCCCTGATCATAATCATGGGACGGCTTTGGTCTTTTACGCTGCAGCTGTATAAATTTTTCCCTTACAGGAGCAAATTTTTTAAGGTCAATCCCTCTGCCTTCGCATGTTTTACACGATAAGTCTTCAACCGGGTGCAGCTCGCTAGCCGATTCCCTTCCTTTATTTGTAAGCTCAATACCTTTATCCGTAATATTTACAATATCCGTGCTATTTAGCCTTTCAATCGATTCAAACACAGCAGGAATAGGAAAATCGCAGCGGTCAATAATCTCCCATGGGTTGGTTTTTTTTCTTAAAATGCTTACCAAACGCTCTATATCAGTTTTGCTTACATTTATATTAGTGCTTTTCGAAACTTCATCTGCAATCTGTTGTAAATCCATTGGTTACCTCAAAGTTATTAAAAAATCTATTACGTATACCTAAATATTGAATATGTAGCAATAGAAATGTTATATAAATCGATTAGAAATATCCTGAATAGCCAAGTAAATTAACCGGAAAAATGTAGTGGTTGTATGCTGTAGAAGCAAAATAATCAGTCTACAGGCTCCAGATAAATCTCTCCACCCTTACTGGAAAACTCATCTGATTTCTCTTCCATACCTTTTTCTAAGGCATCTATATCGGTTAGGTGATGCTCCTTGGCATAATCCCTAACCTCTTGTGTTATCTTCATAGAGCAGAATTTTGGCCCGCACATAGAGCAGAAGTGAGCCACTTTGGCATTTGGAGAAGGGAGGGTTTCATCATGAAACTCTTTGGCAGTATCAGGATCGAGAGAGAGATTAAACTGGTCTTCCCACTGAAAATCGAATCTGGATTTACTCAGCACATTGTCACGAAACTGTGCAGTAGGATGACCTTTAGCAAGATCGGCCGCATGAGCTGCAATCTTGTATGCAATCACACCCTCTTTTACATCTTTTTTATTAGGAAGTCCAAGGTGTTCTTTCGGGGTTACATAACAAAGCATCGCCGTGCCATACCACCCTATCATTGCAGCACCTATTGCAGATGTAATATGATCATATCCCGGAGCTATGTCTGTTGTAAGAGGCCCAAGTGTATAGAACGGAGCCTCATCGCACCATTCTAATTGCTTGTCCATATTTTCCTTTATCATATGCATAGGTACGTGACCGGGACCCTCGATCATAACCTGCACATCATTTTCCCATGCTGTTTTTGTAAGCTCACCTATTGTTTTAAGCTCGGCAAACTGTGCAGCATCATTTGCATCAGCAATGCATCCCGGTCTAAGACCGTCACCCAGTGAAAATGCAATGTCATAATCTTTCATGATTTTGCATATTTTTGGAAAATTAGTGTATAAGAAGCTCTCCTTATGGTGAGAAAGACACCACTTTGCCATTATTGAGCCGCCTCTTGATACTATGCCCGTTACTCTGCCGGCTGTAAGTGGAATATATCTTAGAAGCACTCCCGCATGAATAGTGAAATAATCCACCCCCTGCTCAGCCTGTTCAATTAACGTGTCACGAAAAATCTCCCAGTTAAGTTCTTCAGCTTTGCCACCAACTTTTTCTAGCGCCTGATAAATTGGAACCGTGCCAATCGGAACAGGAGAATTTCTTATTATCCACTCCCTTGTTTCATGGATATTGTCACCTGTAGAAAGGTCCATCACGGTATCGGCACCCCACCTGCATGCCCATACTGCCTTTTCTACTTCTTCTTCTATGCTGGAGCTTACTGCAGAATTACCTATATTTGCGTTTATCTTTACAAGAAAATTTCGTCCGATAATCATTGGTTCTGACTCGGGGTGATTGATGTTGTTTGGAATTATTGCCCTGCCCTTGGCTACTTCGTCTCTTACGAATTCCGGAGTTATATATGAATCGGGCATCCCTGCACCAAACTTCTCTCCGGGATGATATGCGGCAAGTTCTTTATATTTTTCACCTAGCCTGTCTATCTGCTGATTTTCCCTTATGGCTATATATTCCATCTCAGGGGTAACTGTTCCCTTACGTGCATAATGCATCTGGGTTACATTGCTGCCCTTTTTGGCTTTTAAGGGTTTTCTTAGATTTTTAAAGGTTATACCGTTTCCATTTTTTGCAGAGTTTCTGGAAAATTCTGAGCTAAAGTCCTCTAGCTGCTCCACATCACCCCTGTCTTTTATCCAACCAGCCCTAATAGGATCAAGACCTTTTAGTACATTAATATCTACTTCGGGATCGGTATACGGGCCGCTTGTATCATAGACGGTTATGTAAGCACTATCCGAGCCATTTCCAAGAGTGCCTGTTACATCAATATCCCTCATTCCAACCCTGATATCATGGTTTTGTCCTTCCACATATGTCTTATTAGAATTTGGGAAGGGCTCTCTCGAAATTACTTCAGCTTGTGGTATCTTGTCTTTACTGTTTTTTTGCTTCATAGGTTATGATCCTTTTTAGTGATCCGTAATTTAATGGCCTGTATATTAAGTATACCTTTTGCTTTTAAAAAGTAACATTGAAAATACAGATAATTTAATTATTAATTCAGATTCATGTCTTCATTAATTCTGGCAATAGAGTCATCATGCGATGAAACTTCAGCATCTGTCATTAAAAACGGCAGTGAGATTTTGTCAAATGTTGTGTCATCACAGGTCGATATCCATAAAAAATACGGCGGAGTTGTGCCTGAGATTGCCTCGAGAAAACATGTGGAAGCCATTATTCCAATAATAAACGAGTCGGTTGAAGAGGCTAATGTAAAATTAAACGAGCTTAATGCCATAGCCGTAACAAACGGTCCGGGACTTATCGGATCACTCATGGTCGGGCTTTCCACGGCAAAATCGGTAGCATTTTCTCTGGACGTCCCCCTTATAGCCGTAGATCATATAGAAGCTCATGCTTATTCAGTAAACATAGAGCATGAATTAACCTTCCCATACATTGCACTTGTGGTTTCAGGCGGTCATACAAGTCTCTATAAAGTAAATTCCTATAAGTCTTTAGAGTTAATCGGAAACACGAGAGACGATGCGGCGGGGGAGGCTTTTGATAAAGGGGCAAAGTTATTAGGTCTTGATTATCCCGGGGGAATTCAAATTGATAAATTGTCCAAAAATGGGAATAAAAAGAAATATGATTTCCCCAGGCCATTTTTAAAAACAGACAGTTTTGATTTTAGCTTTAGCGGGCTTAAGACTGCACTGGTGCACTTTGTGAAAAAAAATGAAATTACCTCTGATGAGATGTTATGTGATGTATGCGCAAGCTATCAGGAAGCGATTGCCGAAACACTCATAGTAAAAACACTAAGAGCTGCCGAAGAGTTTAATATTAGTACAGTAGCATTTGCAGGCGGGGTAGCCGCAAACTCAAGAATCAGGGAGCTTGGCAAGGAAAAGTTATCCGAAAACAACATCGATCTTTTTATCCCTCATATTAAATACTGCACCGACAATGCCGCGATGATTGCAAGGCTGGCAGCAGAGAAATTTGCAAACAACGAATTTTCCGATCTGGAAGTTGATGTGTATTCTACTAAAAGGTCTTCTTATACGAGGGGAAAGGGGTTTAAGTAGGGTTAGTGAATCTAAAAGTAAATGTTTCACTAATAAGCTGGTGTTGGGGAATCGAAATAAAGTTAACCAAACGCATTGCCTGTCGAAATGTGAATTATCTAAGTTTATACACCTCTTGTACTTTTCCTTGGATGAATAACCTAACCACTACTATAATCTCGACTGTAAGGAGAGATCCTTTTATGTGATTATCCCATATCAGAAGAAAAAGATTTCTCACTCTGCCCGAAATGACATATCAGCAAACCCAACGCATTGAGTACAATCGAAATGCGTAGTAGGTACAAATTCAGTATGTTTAGATAAATACTGTAATTACGGTAACTTAGAGAGAAAAGGTCAAAAGGTCAACTTTTTTGGGTATAGCCCCTGAACTTTTGACCTTTTGACCTTTTTGTAAGACTTTGGTGGGAGATGGGTAAGGGCAAAAATGGATATTGCCTCTTTTATTGTGATATTTTAGCCTAAACTTTCAATAAAAGGAATAAGCTTTTGAACTGTTTGATTTGCTAATGCCGATCCAACAGCAGATTCAAGAATTCTCTTAACTGAATCAAGAGAAGTTTTTATTATTTCTATTTTAGGTCTTGAAGATTCTATTTGAGTTTTAGCAGTTGTTATATCAGCTATTAATTCTTCTTCATCAACATCATCTAATTTATAATCATCTTTTTTATTAAGAATTTCTTCTAATAATTCAATCAATTCATTTGAGTTCTCAATTGTGATGGATTGAGTTTGAATTGAATCTTTAGTTCCAATTTGAATTTGCATATTATTAATATTACTACCTACATTCAAATAATTATTTATTATGCCAGCTGGAAAATGTTCTGTATCTTTTTCTGGGTTAGTCATAGCAGATTCATATTCTAACAATCCTTTATGTGTTAATGCAATTTTAGTACCACCAGTTACTGCAATAAGACCTTCATGTTTTAAATATGCGAAAATTTCTGTCGCTGTTTCAATATCAAAACCCAGTGGCTCTGCTATTTTTGTATAATAAGTATTAAAGTAAACATTTGATTTTCCATTTGATAATTTATAAAGTTTTTCTAAAAATTTTAAACGTTGTACTTTTTTTTGCATTATCATATCTTTATACATTAAATTATTTCTTTATTTCTTGCTTTGAATCTGTACTATTTATTTGTAACTGTGCGCTTTCTATATCACCAAATACCTGATATATATTATTAATAGTTATATTCCCACTACTTTCTGACTGCCGCTTCATGATTTTCTGACCTTTTTCGGTTATTCCTGTTTCTTCACTTGTCAGATCAATATATCTCTTTTGTTTTAGATAATCTAGAATTATGTCCTTAAGTCCATTATCCTTTAGTGAGTTTTTATTGATTAAAGTTTGTTCTCCTTTAGATAAATCATAAATATTCTTTAACAAATCAATATCCAATTGTTTTATGTTTTTAAGGGTTTTTATTATTTCTCTATATTTCGCCCTGTATTCTGGACTAGGTAGTTGCAACAATTCTTGACTTAATTTAAGATATAACAAGCTTGCATCCACTAAGCAATCACCTAGCCCAAGTTTTTCTATTCCACTGGAATTACTAAACTTTTTGTTAATATCATTATATTCATTTGCTACTACCGCGAATAATTGATTAATGTTCTTAGAGTACAACTGATAGTCTTGCTTATTATCATTGTGCTTGAAACTTATGATATAAGAAGAGTATTTATCTAAATAATAGATAATTTTTTTTGTAGATTTTACGTAATTTGATAACGAAGAATCTTTTCTATCTATATTCAATTCAGTCAGTTTATCATATACCAACCTTTCTATTTGTGGGTATGACTCGATGTTATCGTGCGATACTTCTAAATCAATTACTATATTATCTACTTTTTCTTTAAGAGATTCCCAATTATTCATAATAATATGACCTATTAGACTTTATTTATTTAAATTAAACATCGGATTTATAATTTCAACCCCCTCTTGCCCTAATAGTGAATACGTGCAGTTCCCCGACTGCCCCCTCTAATACCAAAGCCCTACAATACGGTCAAAAGGTCAAAAGTTCAGGGGCTATACCCTTGTCTTTTGAACTTTTGACCTTTTGGGTGAACTGGGATTTTATTACTATGTCATTTCGGGCATAATTGCAAAAAATGTGTGCTAATTTGAGTCAGATTTGCTTTAAAAAGGTGTACCATTTGAAGTAATTAATTCTCTTGTGTTTAGCCAGTCCTCTATGGTTTCTGTAAGCCCATTTCACTCTAGAGA
>JBFFSH010000021.1:0-39401 GCA_041572575.1 Thermodesulfobacteriota bacterium | reverse complement strand
TTTTTTTCTGTGTCATGCGGACCTAAATACAGAGTTTTGTATGTAGAAGATATCAGTAAACAAATGGAAATTAAGGCTGGGGATTATGTGGAAGTAACTACTAAAGATAAAAAGCAATACAGGTTTAAAACCCGGAAAATAACTGAAGATTTTATTAAAGGTGAAAACAACAATATCCTACTTTCTGATATATATAAAATTGAAAAAAGAGGCGATGATAATATTATAATATATTCAGAAACCTCACCATATCTAAAAGTACTGCAATTCCTCGACAACATATACTACTTTTACTATTTAGAATACTAGTCAAAAACTTTACAGAAAATTTTACCAATTTTTAATTAACTACTTATTGACCCTTTCAATCAAAACATTTGACGACTCCGAATTCGGGTCAAGAACTTTACGAGAAGCCTCTGCTCCTGCAACGGGTAGTTTATTAGAATCTATTAGCCCAACCTGTGCAAGTACCGAGGCCTGATCCCAGTATATTCTTTCGCCTGAAATCTTTCCGTCTTCAAATAGCACAACCACTATTACCGCAAATTCTACAAGTTTTCCTGTAGGTGCAACGCCCGGGAGTATCCACGGCATCTCTACTGTGTGTGTAAATTTATGAATAAGCTCATCCACTAATCTGTCCTCACCCACAGTGCGGGCAACCGGAGTAACCTCGGTATCGGGTGGATGACCAGGAATGAAGTAAGTGCTGTAGAAATGGCGAACCTGATCTGTGCCCACTCCACCTGTCATCACGGGTACATGGTTTACAAAGGGGTCAGCTGACATGGTATCCATCGTGGCCTCTATGCTCTTATTTTCAAACTCGGCAGCTGTGTGTTTGTCCCACATCTCTACCATTGCCCGTTGTTTGGTAGTTAGATTAGAATTTTTCAAAATAATATAATCCTCCTGCCTGTATCAGCCGATATATATCAATCTGAAAATAGAGTTATAGATGGAATGATAATATAAAAAACCTGAATCTTAAAGAGTAAATAAAATTAAGAAAGAATTGAGAAAGGAAGTGCGCCGAAATATATCGACGCACTTTAATTTTTATACACTAAGCAGCTACTACGTTCTGTGCTTGTGGACCTTTTTGTCCGTCTACTACTGTGAACTCAACTTTCTGGCCTTCTTCTAAAGAACGATAGCCGTCGCCGCTGATCTCGCTGTAGTGAACAAAAACGTCTTTGTCGTTTTCGCGCTCAATAAAACCAAAACCCTTGGTAGAATTGAACCACTTTACAGTGCCAATTACACGCTCTGACATGTCCAGGTAACCTCCATAAATTAAACTGGTTAATGCTAGTGGTTCAAAGCTAATTACAGATACTACTTTAAAGAGTAAATCTTTAATCAGACAGAACTACTGCAACAACTAATAAAAGTTTGCACTATTTGAACTTTATGTCAATAACAAATAATCTTTTTTACTACATTAGTGGATATTAGTTAAATAACTCACCGGGTGCAATTTTGGCAGTATCAGGCTCTAAAAAATGCAATGTCTGTGAGACTTTCCTTTTCACCCTGCCTGAACTCTTCTATTTTTTCCTTTGATCCCACATCATAAAAGTTTGCAGCAACTGCACCCGTGACCTCTTTATTATAATCGGCAAATTTGTTTACATACATCTTACAGTCTGCGTTTACTGCCTGCGGGTCATCTTTGTGTTCATCTTTTGCCATAATGAAATATGTGATAAGCAGATCCTCATTTCCGGCAAGACCATTTGCAAAGTACACATGGGCATTATACTTTCTTACAATCTCATCATTGAACATCTTGTGATATGTAATCACCATAGGCTTAAAACGCCCGGGAACAGAATAAGCCAGCACACACGCAATCCTGTCCGTATTATCTTCAAAATATTTATTTATGTTTTCGTTATATTCATCGAGTTCTTGTTGTGACATTAGTTTCCTCTTTAAAGCTTTTAATTTTGAAGCTTACAATAATACTATGGATTAAATATTATGCGAGTGTCTGATTGCTTTTATTTTGTTATTAATATCTTTTTAATCTCGGGTGGGAAATTTCTAATTGGAAGGTTGTCTTCTTTTTTAAACTCAGGAAGTGAACTGTCTGTTTTATAGGCTTTTATATAAATACTTTTATCTACCTTTTTGTTATGAACATAATATTTGGGGTAACCCCTGCGAAGCTTCCCATTAAAATTCCATTCCCTCGTAATTCCGTGATACTTGCCCATATAAGAACATATTTCTACATAAATTGTCTTATCCTCGTTGAGCCACCATTCATACCCATGCGGAAGCCCGTCTTTCATGCTATGAACTTCGGATACATAAAAATCATCCGGTGAAGCGTCCTCCTCCATGCTCACGTGCCTCCAAATATCATAACCCGTGCCGTGCTCCATTTTGTAGGTACCCATAAGCCTTCCGGTCTCAGAATATTGATATGCCGTACCGTGAATTTCTCCGTCTGCATAAGGCTCTGCCAGTTCAAGCTGCCCTGAATCATAAAATGTATATTCGGTGCCGTGTTTCTTTCCTACTTTAAGCGGCGTTTCTCTCAAAAGTACTTTATCCCCGCTGTAAACCCTGATTCCGACCATTTCTCCTTTATATATGAGAGCTTTTTGACTACAGGATGCTATATAAGCAACATGCTCTGGCAGGTCTTTAAGATCAGGCTTTTTATCAATAATATCTCGTTCGATACAGCCTTTGGGGATTGAGGATTTGTATTTATTGTCTTTCATTAACTACCAAACTTTATCTTTACAATCATCTAACGGCTCAGCCATCCCATCCCTAATAGATTCTCTCATTTTTGGAATAGACAAGAGATACAACGTTTCTTGAATTGATCTCCAGTTTTGTTCGGATACTAAAACACTGTTTCTCCCATTAGCTTCAATCAATATTGGTTCATCCGATTCTGTCACTTCATCTATTAGAGTATCCAAATACATGTTTGCTTGTTCAATTTTTATTCTCTTCATGGAGATCTACCTACTTATTTCTTCTTCCCCTTACCTTTGTCCTGTCCTTTACCCTTATTCTTTTCTACTCCAGAATTACCCTTACCCGGTTTGGGCTTATCGAAATCCTTTTTGCCGGATGCATTATTGGGTTTTCCTTTGCTCTTGGAAATATCGTAGTCTATGGAAATGAAATCCTTGCCGGCTTTTCTTCCTTTTATTATATCATCGGGATCGACTCCTCTGGACTCTGAGATAAACCTCAGGTTTACAAGATTAATGATGTCTGAGTTGTTGAGCTTAATATCCTTCCACTGATTTTTGGGTTTGTTCTTGTAGTAACCGTAAGCCTTACCATAAGGCGGACCGTCTACTCTGGTCTTTATCGGATAATGATAAATATCGGGATATAGTCCAAAAGCTCTTGTGAGATCATAAAGCGTAATCCCCGGCCTCCTGTATTCATCGGCTACTAAAGAGGGAGCTACACCCGCAAGTGAGGCAAGGTAGAATATCACGGGCAGTTCTTCATTTGGAATTCCCCTGTCTCTTACAAAATAGACATCTTTGTCAGGAACCCTGTAATAATTTGCAAGTGACCTGTAGTAATTATCATTTGGGCTTCCGCCAAGGTTAATTTCTACATTCACTCCGGCATAACTATTTATGCCACTAAATAAAAATAAGATTGCTAGATTTAATATAAATTTCCTCATAATCATCCTCCCTTTATAGAATAAAAAACTAAATAGAGCGCTTTTAGTTTCATAGCTTTAGTCCTGTACTACTTTTCAATTTAATGTTGTTATCCAAATTTCTAGTAAAGCTTATTTAACCCTAAAAGTTAGTTCGGGTCATTAGGGTATTAATATACCCTGAAACCTTTAACCTTTTGACCCTTAGTGCGGTAATTGGAAGTAATATCCTGCCTATCTCCGCACTTATATACTCATATCTAACTATATTGGTAACCAGTTAAACCCAAAAACCCATAAATCAGGGCATAAACCCGAAACTTTTGGGTTTTTGGGTCTAAGAGTTGTAAGTGTCTGTAATTATTATACTAATTTATATATTATCTATTTATATACATTTTAATTATTTATTATGCTCTTTATCCTATCCATTAATACTAATTATATTAAAAAAGAAATTCACCTGGAAATAACAATAAATATACAACTGGTTATCTAAATAAGTATTCATTAATCACTCTTAGTTGAAAATATAAAATCTGCTTCTAATTAAATGTAATTACTGACTAATTAGCCTTAAACCCAAAAACCCATAGGTTTAGGGGCTTATAGGAGAATCTTTGGGTTTTTGGGTCTAACTGTTGTAACTGCCTGTAATTATTAAAAATTGATATTACCATCTTAATTTTTTTTCTCAGTTAGGGTCTTTGGGTCAATGGGTTTGGGTCTAGTGGCTGACCATTGACCGTAAGACCCAAACAGGTGAATTTTAGACATTACAAGTACTTACGGTCAAAAAGTCATCAGACAAGGGGCTATACCCTGAACTTTTGACCGTTTGACTGTTTACCGTTTCATAGCATCAAATACGCACTAAAAATTAACAGTTATTACTCTTCCATTGTGTCATTTTTATACATACCGACAGTCGGTATGTATATATTTGCATAGATTTATTTTAATTGAATGTTCCCCTTTAGAACTATTCTTGATCAGAAGAGAAGATATGAATATTCAACATACATACTGTATGTAAGTACAATAATGGAGAATAATTATCAGGAAATTAACTTAGTCTAGAACTAAATTGTTGCAACTCACACTTTGGTAGACTCAGTGTGTTACAAAGCTTTTTGCTAATATATTAGTTTTAATTATCATATATGGGTAAACATGAGTACAGTTTCGCATCTATTAATATCTTTAGTTCTCTTATCAATAATCTTATTTCCTGCTGAGGGTAATTCCAGTTCCAAATCCATTGGGTTTTATACAGCCGGCTGTATACAAAATTCTCAAAAGCTTGAAGAGACGGGCGAGGGATATCAGGTTATAAGGCTTAGCAGGGAAAGAAACTATGGGCACCCACGACTGATAGATTTCATCAAGTATCTGGGCAAACATACTAAAGCTAAATTAAATTCAACTCTGTTAATTGGTGATATTTCTCAAAAAACCGGAGGCCCCCTACCAAGCGACCATACAAGCCATCAGACGGGTCTTGATGCTGACATCCTGTACCTAAACCAGCCTTATTCAAACCTATTTTTAAGTGAATCCGAACGCGAAGACATTAATCCTATTTCGGTATTAAACGCTCATAAAACAGGCATTAAAGAAGGGATGTGGGGAAGAAGGCAGACGGCCGTGCTCGTCCTTGCTACTGCTCACCCCGATGTAGACAGGATTTTCGTAAACCCGGTTATTAAACTGGAGTTATGCAAAAAACACAAGGGACAACCATGGCTAAATAAAATCCGCCCCTGGTATGGTCATGACGGCCACTTTCATGTAAGACTAAAATGTCCGAATGGAAGCAATTTCTGTGAAAATCAGAAATCTATAGAACCCGGTGACGGCTGCGGAGAGGATCTGAAGCAGTGGTTCATACCGCCTGAAAAAAGTGAAGAAGTAAAAACCACTCCCGAACCAAAAAAAGTCAGGCAGATGCCGGAGCAGTGTCTTGGACTACTTTGAACTCAACCAGCCCCGAATGATAGTGTGAAAAATTAATCCTGAAGTCCCTGATTAATTGCGTCTATAAGTTCACCATCCGCGCTGTCTCCACTAAGCTCCCAGAAAAATACCCCTCTTAGATCGTTTGATTTGATATAGCCCATCTTGTTTAGAAGCGACTGATCGTTGTCAAAAGTCCAGAACTCGTTTCCGTTATAGATCCAGTAAGCCTGAGCCACCGGGTCCCAAAACCCCGGAAATCCCATAGAGCTTAGAATCTTGTAGTCATCCACACCCTTTTCATACTTTCCGCGGGGAACCCTGCCGGCATTCTGGTATAGGCCATTGTTTGTATTAGAAACCCTTGCCCAGCCGCGTCCATAAAAAGGTACTCCTATATTTATCTTGCTCTTTGGAACGCCCTGTCCAAGATAACCCTTTACACTCTCATCTGTAGAACCCCCGTCTGTTGGATCAGACGGAGAGCTGTATAAAGGAGAGTGATGGTTTGTGGGTCCGTTTGCCTCCCAGCCTCCGTGAAAATCATAGGTCATGATATTGATCCAGTCCAGGTACTGATGAATCTTATCAAGCTCGATTTTGGAGTAGTGAAACTCAGAGGCAGGTGATGCGATGGTTAGAAGCAGATCGGGATTAACCTGATCAAGCTTTGTTCTGAATTCTTGGAGAAGCGCTGTAAAATTCTCTGTGTCTTCTTCTCTAAAATCACATGTGTTGCCGCATCTTCCGGGATACTCCCAGTCTATGTCGATACCGTCAAAAAGCCCGGGCTCGGAAATCCCGGGGGCAAAATTGCCGTTTATATACATATCTATACATGAATCTACAAATGCCTGCCTGTTCTGCGGCAGAGCAGCATCAGAAAAGCGGAATGACTGTGTCCAGCCTCCAATTGATATCATAAGCTTTATATTCGGATACATCTGCTTTAGTTTTTTAAGCTGATTAAAATTTCCCCTGAGGCTCTGATCAAATGTGTCTTCCACGCCATCGATGCTCTCATCCACCTTCATAGCCTTTTCGTAGTCAGCAAATGGATCGAGGCTTTCACATTTGAGAGTTTCATCTATTCCTGCAAATGCATAGTTAATAACCGTGAGAACATCAGCCGAGCCGCTAGTGACCACATTCTTAACAAAATAGTCCCTTGCATAAACGCCCCACTGGATGAAGTAGCCTATTACTTCTTTATCCGATGAAGGAGGCACTGGCGTTGGTGTGGGTGTTGGAGAAGGACCGGGTGTAGGTGATGGACCAGGAGTTGGGGTAGGAGTCACTGTTGGAATTGGTGTGGGTGTCGGTGTAGGGGAAGGAACTCCGGCTTCTACAAATACCGCTGTTACATATTTATCTGATGTAATTCTAATCCTTGTGGGGTTTTCGCTTCCGCTTAAATCACCTTCCCAGTGATCGAACACCCATCCATCAGCGGGTATTGCAGTAACGGTAAGCTGCCAGTTTCTTTTATGTGAGGCAGTCGGAGGTTCTACTGTTCCTTGTCCTATAACTGATGAAGTAAATGAAAATGTCGGAGGAGCTGCAAGGCTTTGCTGTATATAAGAAAGAATTGCTAAAGTTAAAATTGAAGCAGATAACAGAAAAAATCTTCTCATCATATAACCCCCATCTTATAAATATTCTGAGATATAATTACATTGTATTACTGTAGTAATTCAAAGTCAATTGAGACTTCGCCTTATTATTTTTTACCTACTATCACCATAAGCGGCCAGGTAATCCTCTTTTTTGTTTTCTTATCTCCCCAGAGGTTTTTCAGTTCTCCCTCAATAAATTCAAGCGGGCTGAAACACTCAAGCTCAATATAGTTCTGTACCCCGGTCCATGTGTTTATGTAGCCTTTTAAGTGATCCAATGTCCACTCTACCTCCATTGAAAACTGCGGGACAGAAATTTTAGTGTACGGAAACTCAAGCTTCGCATAGCCCTTTTCCACATCCTTCCTTTGCTCGGGCCAGTAGTTATAGATGTTATCAAAATAAAAATTATCTATTAGTTCATCTAACTTTTTATTTACTCTAAAGAGGTTGTATGTCCACACCGCTACTACCCCGCCGGGCTTAAGCACCCTGTTTACCTCTTTATAGAACTTTTTTAAATCAAACCAGTGCAGAGCCTGTGCGCATGTTACAAGATCAACAGAATTTTTATTTAATCCTGAACTGCCTTCAGCACTGGCCCTATAAATAATATTGTCTTTTACCTCGGCTTTTTTTATCTGCCCTTCACTAATATCCGTAGCTACTACCTGCTCAAAATAGTTAGAAAGTGGAACCGAAACCTGCCCGGTGCCGCAGCCGCAGTCCCAGGCTAACTCGTTTGATGGTGCAACGCCTGCAAGGTATTCAAACAGCTCAGCAGGATAATGTGGTCTGAATTTATTATATTGCTCTGAATTAGTTCCGAATAGACTAGACATAATTAATATAATATATGGGGACAGGACGTATACAGCCTCAATGTCTCACTGATCTAATAATAATGATAAAATATTTTACTTGCAAATTAGTGCTTAAATAAATTATGATAAGATAATGAGCAAACAGGAAGGGTCGTCAGTAGCAGGAATCTTTTGGTCACTCTCTCCCGTGGTGGCAATCACAAGTGCGTGGGATGGAAAAGTAAACGGGCAGATCGCTGTAACTGTAGTCACATCATCTGTGGTTCATACAATACCGCGTCTTATTGTAGGAATATGGAAAGGAAACTATACGCACGATTTTATCTATAACTCCAAAAAGCTTTGTATTCATTTACTGAGAAACGACCAGCTTGCCCTTGTAAAAAACTTCGGTTTCTATACAGGTAGAGAAAGGAAGAAGTTTAAAGAGGTGGCATACGAGACTTTAGAAACCGGATGCCCTGTTCTTATTGACTGCCATTCTTATGCGGAATGTGAAGTATTAAATGCAATGGACGGAGGCGATATGACCGTGTTTCTAGTAAGTGTGATAAATGGCGGTCTCAAAAGCAGCGACCAGTGGCTTACCCTGGATTACTTCTATACATATGCCCCGCCTGAGTGGATTCACGAATACAGCCATAAACTCTCACGCACCGTGGAAACTTCGCTTCAGTGCATACATGATATTAAATATCAGGCCTGGGAACCAGATAAATAAAAGGAATGAAATTATAACAGGCTGTTTTCCCTGAAGCTGTAATATTTATTTTTACCTATAATCAAATGATCCAGAATTCTTAAATTAATAAGCTCTGCTGCCTTTTTCAATTCATCTGTAAGAACTTTATCCTGCTCCGAGGGTTGCGGGTGTCCACTTGGATGGTTATGAATCAGTATAATACCGGATGCTTTCATGCTTAGTGCCCCTTCTAATACTTTTCTTGGATGGAGGACCACCTGATCAATCGTGCCCTCCTGAATAACCTTGTAATCTATCACTTCATTCTTGGTATTTACGAATATGCATAAAAATACCTCGTCTTTAAGACCCGAAAGCTTTGCCTTTGCAAAATCTGCTACAATTTGAGGAGAGCTAAGTGCATCACCCTTAACCATACTGTATTCGAAATAACCTATGATAATTTCTTTGATCAATAAAATTAGAGTAGCCGAAGCCGGGCCTATTCCATCTATTTTCTCCAATTCTTCGGCAGTGCTGTCTATAATACCTTTAAGTCCGCCAAATTTTCTATTTATCTGCTTGGCAATCGGTTTTACATCTTTTCTTGGAATTGCATAAGTAAGAAGCAGTTCTATGAGCTCATAGTCACTAAGCCCTTTTCCAGAGGATTTTAGGAATCTCTCTCTAATACGCTTTCTATGCTCTAAATAGTCCGGCTTATCTGCCATTTCCAATTAACCCAATGTTTCACGTGAAACATAATTTCTTAACACTTTTTCACTAAATTCAAGCAGTTATCAATAAAACAGGTAAAATTATATACTTTTATACGTAAAAAGGATAC
Source organism: Thermodesulfobacteriota bacterium (assembly GCA_041572575.1). GTDB lineage: Bacteria > Desulfobacterota_D > UBA1144 > Nemesobacterales > N074bin48 > N074bin48. The sequence goes on along the minus strand of JBFFSH010000021.1, from coordinate 29,818 downwards.
AAATTTGAGCAAAGATATATTAAATGAAGACACAATAGCCGCAATTGCTACAGCACAGGGACATGGCGGTATTGCAATAATTAGAATAAGCGGAAACGATGCTACTTCTATATTAAAAAATATATACAGGAGATCAAATAATAAACCTGTAGAAGAAATTAAGCCCTTTAGGCTCTATAGAGGGTTTATATTCAGCGATGAAGAAAACAGGGTTATTGATGATGTTTTAGTAGTGTATATGAAAGCACCCAAGTCATACACGGGTCAGGATGTAGTGGAAATTCATTGTCATGGAGGAGTGATAGTATCTAAAATCATTTTGGATCTATGTATTAAAAGGGGAGCTAGAGCAGCGGAACCGGGAGAATTTACAAAAAGAGCATTTTTAAACAATAAAATGGACCTATCTCAGGCAGAAGCTGTTGCCGATGTAATTAACTCACAGACTGAAAAAGCACTGAAGCACTCCCAAATGCAGCTCGAAGGACAGTTATCTAAACAAATTAATGATTATAAGGACGTTGTATTAGATATGCTGGCTGAAATTGAGGCAAATGTTGATTTTCCTGAAGAAGGCCTTGATTCACTGGTAAAAAATAGGATTTTGGAGAATTCTGAATCATTAATCGAAAATCTGGAAAAACTGATATCCACCTTTGAACAAGGTCATATACTAAAACATGGCATTACTACTGCGATTATAGGAAAGCCCAATGTTGGAAAATCGAGTCTTCTAAACTGCCTCCTAAGAAAGGATAGAGCGATTGTAAGCGAAATTCCAGGTACAACAAGGGACTTTATTGAAGAAACAATAGATATCTATGGAATACCCCTAAAACTGATTGATACTGCCGGAATCCGATACACTCAGCAAGATATTGAGCAGATGGGTATTGATCTGAGCAGAAAAATATCTCAAGAAGCTGAATTTCAGATAGTGGTACTCGATAGAAGTGAAAAACTTGGTAGTGATGATCTGGAAGTACTTAAGCTATTGAGTGATTCAAACTATATTGTTGTACTAAATAAAAATGATTTAGGAACTAAAATTTCTGAAGACGACCTTCCTTCTCATATCAATAGAGAGCTGATAATCGATATTTCTGCAAAGAATAATAGTAATATTGATGAACTTAGAGATAAAATTTTTAACATTATTACAGGGGATAATAAGTCTCAAGAAGACTCCTCTGTTACAATATCAGAGCTTCGCCATAAAAACTCATTAGAACAGGTAATTGAAAATTTAACGAGATTTAAAAAAGCTTTGGTGATTGATGAATCACCGGAATATCTGGCGGTGGATTTAAGATATGCACTGGACAAATTTGGTGAGATTACAGGTGAAATAACCTCTGAAGATGTGCTGTCCAGAATATTCAGTAAGTTTTGTATTGGAAAATAGTTCTTACTCTACGTTTCACGTGAAACACTTGCCGTGTGGATAAAATTAAGTATCTCTATTAAGCCTGTATTAATAGGTATATCTAATGATTACAGGTAGTTACGACAACATTGAAATTATATGTAATATTTTATCCACAATCGATCCACAGATATGATTTATTAATTTTTATTTAAAAAAATCAGTCAAATCAGGAGGTTAACAAAATATATTATAAAATTTATTAAGTTTTTGGGCATCATTTCCACTTGAGTCTTGTTAATAAATTGTCTTCAATATTTTTGTAAATTTGTGATTCTTCGAGATACTCTTTTCCTTCTATATTATATACTTTAACAATCCCTGAAATAGCGTTTGTTAAGAATATATAATCGGCTCTTTGAAGTTCTTTTATATCATAATCCCCTTCTATGAGTTCTAAATCTAGGTCATTACATATGTCTATAATTACACTTCTTGTAATACCTGGTAATAACCCATTTTTGAGTGAAGGAGTATAAATTTTGCTGTCTTTTATCCAAAATATGTTATGTGCTGTACATTCTGTGACATTTCCCTTTTCATTTAGAAACAAAGCCTCCTCAAATCCTGAACTAATAGCCTGCCTTTTTGATAGTTTGTTTTGGATATAGTTTATTGTTTTATAGTAATTTAGTTCTGATTTTGAGTTTATACACTCTGTAGCTATCGTTAGGCTTATATCACTTTTTCTATGAGGATATTCTTTAATTACAGAACAAAGTATATACCTTTGTGATTTATCGTAATAGCTATTACCACCGGATGAAAACAGGCATATTTTTACATAGGCGTCGTCTAACCCTGCCTCTTGTACGGAATTTTTTATAAATTCTATTATAATATCATCAGATGGAATTGATATTTGTAGAAACTCTGAGCCCTTTTTTAGTCTTTTTAAATGCCTGTCAATATAAATGGGTATTTGAGATTTATATCTAAATGTCTCAAATACACCCTCTCCGAAAAATAAAGACCTGTTAGGCAGGATATCCAAACTCTCTTTAAGAGAGCCGTCATAAAAATATATTTTCTCAGACATTTAATTTATAGAATTTAAAAATGCTTTTTGTTTTAATAATGTTTCCTGATATTCTTTTTCAGCATCAGAATCATATACTATACCGCTTCCGGCCCAGTAATTTATAGTATTACCCTCTAATATAGCAGTTCTTATCGATACGCAAAGGGTAAAGTCTCCATTTGGACTAAACACACCCGCACAGCCGCAATACGGGCCCCTGCTATGGTTTTCGAGCTCATCTATGATCTGTATTGATCTTTTCTTGGGCGCTCCTGTTACAGAGCCTGGTGGAAATACACTATATATAATATCTTTTAACCTTTTATCTTGTAGTAGCTGCCCGGTAATCTCAGATTCCATCTGATGGAGAGTTCTGTATGATTTTACATTGAAGAGCTTGTTTACTTTCACTGTTGCTGGTTTGCAAACCCTCGATAAATCATTTCTCATAAGATCTACTATCATCAGATTTTCTGCTTTTTCTTTCGGATTTGTGCTTAAATTGGCCTTTATTTGATCATCTTTTGATTTATGCTGATTTCTTTTAGAAGTACCTTTAATGGGTTTTGTTGTAATTATATCTCCCCTTTTTTCTACAAACTGCTCCATGGAGCCTCCCAGGAAATGAAACTTATCACAGTCTATATATATTCCATAAGGTACGGGTTGAGCTTTATAATAGTTAAAAAAAGTATTTAGTGGATTATTTTGTAATCGGGTCGTTATTTTATGAGACAAGTTAACCTGATATACATCTCCGTTTTCAATATATTCTTTTATCTTGTTTATATCTAATATATATCCTTCTTTATGCGTAGAATATTGAATATCAGATTGTTTGGATCTAATTTCTTTTTGTTTGATATTAAGAATCTTCTCAGCTTGTTTAATATTGAATTTATCAAGTTTGGCAGGACTATAAAAATTGAAATATAGAAGCGGGAAATTATCATTAAATTTCTTGTTTCTGAGAGTTAAGCCTATGTCTGTGTATTCCAAATAATTATAACTTATATAACCGGCCGCATATTTACCATTTGCTGCTTGTTGTTCAATAAAATCAAAAGGGTTTACACCAAAAAGTTCTGTAATTTCATTATTTTTACCAAGAAAAAGGTTATTATCAGTTAGATATAAGGTGAATTCGGGTTTGCCTGAAAAAACGTATAAGTAACTCTCATCTATCCAGCAATTTTGAGAGCTGAGTAATATGGCAGATGCGTTATTATAAATTTCATTCAAATCCATAGATTTAAGATAATTATTAAAAGAAATAAATCTAGAAAAGAATACAGAAGCCCTAAAATAAGGGCTTTCTGTATTAACTACTCATATTTTATTAAGGAAGAAATAAAGTTTTTAAGTTTGAGTGTATTCAGGGCCGCTACCGCCTTCTGGTGGAGTAAGTCTTCCACCCTTTGAAGTAATAGCACCGCACTGAATACAGTTTGTGGGGTCAGTTCTTATTACTTTCTTGCCGCCTTCTTCATGCCATTCATAAACCTGCGCCGGGCACATGTTTATCCATGCCTCACCGACTTCTTCAGATACCTCTTTTTCAATCCTGACATGATCCTGCTGATTGTCTCTTGTTCTGTTACCACTGTCAAATACACTTGTAAGCTTATCAAAATAGTATTCATTATCAGGTTTTGGATAATCCCTCTGCCCAATGAACATTTCCTGTTCGCTGTCATGATGGCCTGTAAACTTTCCGCCCGGAAATTTACCCTTGGTAACGGTCATTAGACCGGACAAAATAAAGCCTGGTATGAAGCCATACTGAAAGGCCTGTCTCATGTTTCTTACTTCATAGAGATCTTTCATTATAAAGCTCTCTCTTACAGCTGCATCATAGGAATCGAGACCTGAATATGTCTGTAAATCGTTTTTTTGTTTAAGAGAGTTAAAGATGGATTCAGCAGCAAGCATGCCTGACATCATTGCATAGTGAATTCCTTTTAGCGCAGGCACATTAACAAGCCCAGCTGAATCTCCCACTACTACGGCTCCTGGAACGTTTAGTTTATCGGGTACTGCATAGTAGCCGCCTTCTGGAATTGTCTTTGCTCCCCACCCTTTGTCTGCTTTTTTGCCGCCCTCGAGTATCTTTTTGACCATCGGATGGCTTTTTAACTGCTGCAGCAGGTCATGAACCGATAGTGAGGCGTCTTTATAATCAAGCCCTACTACAAGTCCTATACATACTTTGTCGTCACCCATAGGATATATGAAACTGCCGCCAAATTCGTTATTTTTTGATGAAGTACTAAGAGGCCATCCCATCGTGTGTATAACCTCTCCAAGTGGTTTTGCAACTTCCCAGACCTCTTTTACACCAAGTGCATAAATCTGGGGGTTTTCTCTTGGAATTTCAAAGTGATCGAATAATGCCATCGATAGATGGCCGGTTGTGCCTTCTCCTAAAACCGTAGCCTTGGCAAGAATGTCTGAGCCCGGCTGGAAATTTTCAAGAGGATTGCCATCCTTGTCGGCCCCTTTATCATCGGTTCTTACGCCTTTTACAACATTGTCTTCTACTATGAGCTTTACTGCCGACATTTCATTAAAAACCATGACTCCCAGTTCTTCAGCCTTTTCTCCAAGCCATGCGGCAAGCTGGCTTATGGAAGCCACAAAGTTTCCATGGTTTTTCATTGTTGGAGGTGTGGGTAGGGGAATACGCATATTTTCAGTCATAAAATATAAAGACTCACCATTTACTTCCTGCAGGAAAGGAAAATCGCTATCCTTTAGTTCGGGGAATAATCTTCTTATTGCTATTGGATTTACTACAGCACCTGAAACAAGATGAGCGCCCGGGTATTTACCCTTTTCCAGTACTGCGATTGGTATTTCTCCAAGTGATTCCATAATTTCTGGCTCATTTTCAAGAAGCTGTGCCAGTCTTATGGCACCTGCAAGACTTGCAGGCCCTGCACCTATAAACAGAACTCCTACCTCTAAAAGATCCTCTGGTTTATCGGTTATAGTTGTAATAAATTCATTATCTTGTACTGGCGGTGTATATTCTGATGGCTTGTTTGACATAATTACCCCTTCCAATGTAAATTTTGAAAAACGTACCCACTAGAGGCTATGCTATTTTATATAAATCAGGGCTTTAGTCAAGAATTTGTTAAGTGTTATAGGCTAGATAGGGCTGTATATTAAAATAACTGGCTTAAAGATTTACCACTATTGCATCATTTATGAATGGCTCTGTTGATTTTAGCGAATTTTTAAACTGCTGGGCTTCGTGTTTTGTTGTAAAAGAGCCTATTCTTACTCTGTACCAGGTACCGCTGTTTGGAAGGTAGGCTTTTTGAATAAATGCAGGATAACCCTTGGATTTTAAAGTGTTTTCAAGTTCTTTTGCAAGGCCAAGCTTAGGATAGGATGCAAGTTGAATAAGAAATTTACCGGATAGTTCACCTCTTAGCTGCTCCTCATCAAATACATCGGTGTTTTTATAATTGTTGCTTCTTGCAGAAGTTTTAACTACCAAAGAGCTTGTCTGCCCTGTATTATAGTTATAGCTGTTTTTCCCTTTTAGATTGTTGTAATGATATAAAACCTTTTCTACATAATTCTCGGTTTCATTGTACGGAGGAATTGAATATCCATATTTTATAACGGCATTTTCACCGGCATTATATCCTGCAAGAGCAAGCTTAATATTGCCGTTAAACATATTCATAAGTTTTTTAAAATATTTTGTTCCTCCCCTGATATTCTGTCCCGGGTCGAAAGGATTTGATACACCAAGACCAAGTGCTGTCCCGGGCATAAGCTGCATTAAGCCCATTGCCCCCTTACGGGAAACTGCTTTTGGGTCGAAATTTGATTCAATCTTGATAATTGCTTTTATTATGTTTGGATCAAGGGAATATTGTCTTGATGCTTTTAATATTTCTTTATTGTAACCATCTGAGTATTTTGTAGATCCATATTTAATTTTCTGTTTCTGTGTTTTCCCCCAGGGGGTATTTAGTTTTTTAAACCCTCCAGAGTCAGGTGTTAGGTTTGTATAAACCACAACATTACCTTGTTTTTTATAGTAGAATGACTGGCTGTAAGAATTCTCGGTAATAATAAAACTAAATAAGAAAATGAATACAATTAGACATAAATAGTTGTTCAAGCTTACTAAATAACGAGAGTTCATCATCCTCTGCATAATTTATATATATTTCTCTTTAACTTTCGAGTTTAAAATGCTGCAATCATTAATATTTATTTATTAAATATTAATACTATTAGATATATTTGTCAAACTGGAGGGATAAATAGTAAATGATTAATAAGCAGTACAGACAAAGCTATATTAATATAAAATGTGATATGCTTTATTAATAAAAGAAATTGTCTCTGGCTTAAAAAGCCAGAGACAATATTTTATTTGTTAGATGTAATATTATTTTTGAGCAGAAAGAATTTTATCAATCTCGGTTTTAAAAGCATCAAAAGGTCTTGCACCTCTAATGTAAGCGCCTGTCATTTCTTTACCTTCTTGAGTTTTACCAATAAAGAAACTTGGTGTGCCTCTAACTCCATAAGCCTGGCCGTCTTTAAAATCTTTATCTACTTCAGCCTCTTGCTTTTTGTCTTTAAGGCATGCCTGGTACTTTTCCATGTCAAGGTTGTTGTTTTTAGCAAATTCTATATATTTTTCATCGGATAAATTTGCTTTACTTTGAAATAAAAAGTCGTTTATTTCCCAGTACTTACCCTGTTCTCCGGCACAGTTTGCGGCGATTGCTGCAGGTATTGCCTTTTTATGGAAACCAAGTGGGTAATCCCTGAATACATATCTTACCTTACCAGTGTCTATGTATTCTTTTTTTATCTGTGAAAAAACCTGATCGTGATTTCTTTTACAGAAAGGACACTCATAATCGCTAAATTCCACTATTGTTACAGGTGCTTTCAAATCACCTTTAATAGGATCGTCATCTATACTCACCTTAACATTCTGTGGATCTGCTGCTGCAGGTTGTGCGGCAGGTGCTGCTGGTCTTGCGGCTATTGCTTTACTGAGTTTAGCTATTTCTTCATCCTGCTTGGCAACCGATGCTTTTATATTTGATACCTCACTTAATATCCATGCATTAAGTGCTATTGTTCCAACTGCTAGTGCTATAATTACGCTTAATAGAATTTTCATAATCCTGAAATATTAACTAAAGTTTTTTAATATTCAATAAATAATATTTTTTAAGTATAAATAATTTTATTATTACTATTTTTTTATATTAGAAGAACTACCCAATATATTTTTAAGTGACTTTTTATCACTTTTTTTTATGTAATTTTCAATCTCACTCAGACTATCTTTATATTCATCAATAGCTTTTAATATCTCATCCTTATTATAGATAAATATATCAACCCACATATCAGGTGAGCTCTCAGCGATTCTTGAAAAGTCCTTAAGACCTCCACCGCCATAATTAAATAATGTGCTGTCTTTTTTAATAAGTGAATTTACCAGGCTAAATGCACAAACGTGGGGCAAATGGCTTACGTGTGCAAAAATCTCATCATGTTTTTGCGCACTCAAGCGTATGACCTTACTTTGTATGACAGTCCACATCCGCGTTACCGTCTCTGTAGCTTCGGATGTACTATTATTTGTTGGGGTGATTATTGTTATTTTGTCTTTAAAAAGCCCATCTACCACATTACTAACACCTGATTTTTCCGTACCCGCTATGGGATGGGATCCTATAAATCTTAAATTACAGCTATTTTCTATTTCATTAACTATATTTTCCTTTACGCTTCCTGTATCGGTAACAACCGTAGAATCCGAAACACTTATTGCTCTTGCAATATCTACAATGCTTCCTACATGAGTAGCTATTACTACTATATCAGAATCATACACTACTTCATCAATACCTACCTGTCCCTCATCGATAATTCCTTTTCTTAAGGCGATTTCTACAGACTCCGGTAGCACGTCCACTCCTACTACATGTTTTACCTGACCTGATTTTTTTAACGCGAGTGCAAGTGACCCTCCAATTAGCCCAAGTCCTATTATTATAATTTTATTAAATTGCATATTTATAAGTATTAATCCAATACTTTCTTAAGGCTCTTAATAAATCTTATGTTTTGTTCTAATAGACCTATAGTTACACGAAGATGGGTTTTCAGTCCATAACCCCCAACCGGCCTTACTATAACTCCTAGTTTTAATAGCTCATTATACACAGCCATTGGATCTCTTTTTAAATCTATTAATATAAAATTGGTATATGAGTCATAATATTCAATACCTATTTTTTCTAACTCCTTTATCAAATACTTCCTGCCTTCACTATTGATCTTATTGGAATTATCTACATGCTCTTTGTCATTTAATGCAGCAACACCCGCGCTCTGTGCAAGGGAATTTACATTAAACGGCTCTCTTACCCTGTTCATATAAGATATTATCTGCTCTGATGATATGCCATATCCAAGCCTGAGTCCTGCTAGGCCGTAAATCTTTGAAAAAGTTCTAACGGTGATAAGCGATGGTCTGTTACTGAGATATTCTAAAGTATTTGGGTAATTTTTATCATTTACATATTCAAAATATGCTTCGTCTACAAGGACCAATACGTCGTCAGGAACTTTTTGTAAAAACCACTCCATTTCATCCCTATTTACCATAGTACCGGTAGGGTTGTTGGGATTAGCTATAAATATCATTTTTGTTTTATCAGTGATTCTTTTATACATATCCCTTAGATCATGTATAAGATCAGGCATTGGTGAGATTACCGCATCAGCACCTATAGCTTTTGTGACAAGCGGATAAACTATAAAAGCATACTCACCCATAACAGCCTCATCTCCGGGTTTCATAAAAGTCCTTGCCGCTATTTCTATGATATCGTTTGATCCGTTTCCTACTACTATGTTTTCATTTTGAAAGCCCAACTTTTTTGAAAGTTCATTTTTTAAATGAAAGCAATCTCCATCTGGATACCAATTGATATCTGAGAGTTTTGAAGCCACTTCTTTTAAAGCTTTAGGTGAAGCTCCAACAGGGTTTTCGTTTGAAGCAAGTTTTATAGCGCCTGTAATACCAAGCTCTCTTTGCAGCTCCTCAACAGGTTTTCCCGGAAGGTAGGGTACTAAATCCCTTACATATTCATTAGGTTTCAAACAATTCTCCCAATACTTCTAGCTCTAGACTTTCCCTTTAGGATAAGAACCTAGGATCTTTAAAAATACACAGCTTTTTCTAACGTTGTTTAAGATCCTTTGTATGCTCTTCTCTGAACTATGACCTTCAAAGTCGACAAAAAATACATATTCCCAGGGTTTAGTCCTTGTTGGTCTGGACTCTATTTTAGTAAGGTTTATATTTTTCTTATCAAAAGGCTCAAGCACACTGCTAAGAGCACCGGGCTCATCTTTTAGTGAAAACACAATTGATGTTTTATCATTACCCGATGGGCTGTTCTCCTGATACCCTATTAGAAAAAACCTTGTAGTATTATTTGGATAGTCCTCTATACTGCTCTCTACTACCTGCAGATCGTATATTGAGGTATTAAATTCCCCTGCTATGGCTGCTATATGTTTATTTTCTGATGCAATCTCGGCTGCTTTAGCAGTACTGGATGTTTCTTTAAAATCGATGTTCTTTAGTCGTTTTGATAACCATTTCCTGCACTGTCCAAGCGCCTGAGGGTGTGATGCCACTGTTTTAATATTTTCAATTTTACCATCTTTGGAAAGAAGGCTATGACTTATTCTTTCATAATGCTCTGTGCAGATTTTAATGTCCGTATCTATAAATTTATCAAGTACATTTCCAACTGATCCCTCCGCAGAGTTTTCTACAGGAACGACGCCAAAAAGGTTTTTACCCTTTTGCAGATCTACAAAAACATCTTCAATCGTAGCTACCGGATTGATATCTACCGAAACTCCCAGAATCTTTGTCGCCACTTGATGAGAATAGCTTCCGGGCGGGCCGAGCACTGTAAGCTCAATAGGCTTTTGGATAGACCTGCAAACTGAAATTATCTGTCTGAAAACTGATTTTACAAGATCTGAATTTAGAGGGCCTTTGTTCTCGGATATAATTTTTTCTAAAACCTGTTTTTCTCTTACCGGATCATAAACGTCCACAGCATTTTTCTGCTTAAATTCGCTTACTTTTAAGGCAACTCCTGCCCTTAGATTGAGAAGTGATAAAAGCTTTTTATCAATCTCATCAATTTGATCCCTTAAATCTTTTAATTTGATTTTGGACGCCATAGCAAAAATGGATAAAGATAAGTAAAACCAATGATAGCTATACACAAATCATTAGTCAAATCTATAAAATCTAATAGGTGAATCTTTTGGTAAGATAAAATTATATAAGTGTTCTTTATGCCAAAATAAAGTATTTAGATAGCCTGCTGCTTCTTGGGGCTAAAGGTCTTTCTGAACCGGGGACCCTGCTGCCTTTTTGGTTGTGCATTTGAATCGTTTACATTTTTAAGCTGCGGTTTTTGTAAGCTTCCTACTATCTTCCCTGCTACATTTCCCTTATTATCTTTATTCAAAAAGCTTTTCAAAAGCGCATATTTCTTGCTTCTTACATCGACCCTGTAAAGCAGGTCAATGCTTCCCTTAGAAAGTCTCCATAGAGGCGGCGTTGATCCTTTAAGCTTAAGAGTAATGTCCTCATTATCAAATTTAAGCTCGTTTATTATGGTTCTGTCTCTATATATCTGTCCTTTAAGGTTAGATCTTAAATCCGTAAACTGCGGAAGGTCAAATGTTTTTATCTTAATCTTTAATATATCTAAATCTTCTATATAAAAATCAAAATCACCTGTGTTATTTGAGCTAAGATTCATATTTCCGCTAAGTAGCCCCTTAATTTCTATGTTCTCTTTTGCACTGTGTGAGTAGATTTGCGTAAACTCATCGACGTCTAAACTCTCAACTTTAACAATCATGGATTGTAATTGTCCGGAATCTTTTGTGATAATAATATCACCTTGAGCACTTCCCTTAAAAACATTAATGTCATACTTCACGATTATGTCTTTAGAAAGAAGAGATAGTATGGATGGCTTAATTACAGCTTTGGAAATCAATATTTGCTGATCATTTCTACTGAGTTTAAGACCATTTATTTGAATTTTTAGTAGCGGTAAAATTTTTATTTTATCAATCTGCGCATCGAACTGAGTATTTTTCTCAATTTCAAATTCTAGCCTTCTTTTGAGTCTGTCATTTGGAAACTGAATATAGAAAAAACATATAAATACAAATATGAATGTAAGTACAAACAACAATTTTTTGTTTTTTAAAATAGACATTTTTAGCTTACTTCCTTAAATTCAAAAGTAGATACCATAAAATAAATATCTACTGAGTTACTGTTATCAAATCGTGTTCTTATTCTCAATCCCTTTACCTTTAAATTCGTATTTTTCGACTGAAACGCATAAAGGATATCTATCATCTTTCCAAGAGGGATCTGTTTAATTTGTACCTCAACACTCTTTTCGTTATATATGTCTTCAGCATCCTTGCTCCGCTGGTTTCTGTCCTTTATAGAAAAGTTCTTTCTCTCAACGCTTTCACTCAACAATACCTTTTCAACTACTGAAATTAACGGGCCTGTTTGTTTACTACCTGATTTTACAAGATTTTTAAGCTGCCTGCTCGATTCAATATACTCTGACTTGAGATCGGCTACTCTTTGTAGATCAGTTTCTAATGTGAGTACTCTTTTTTCCAAATTACTAACTTTAGAGCTAAATGAAAATACGGCTAGATAGATAATTATTACTGCTAGAAACCCGGCTACCCCGTATATAATATACCTGTCACGCTCTGTTAATTCACTTATATTTATATTACTTTCTATACTTTCCCTAATCCCGGCAAATAGTTCTTTTATCTTAGAAAAATCCATTATTTTATTTCCAGTGATATTTCAAATTTAATTTTATCAAGCGCAGAGCCCGCTGAACTTCTAACTACATTTTCAAAATGCCCTGAGTCGTTTAGTGCTTTTTCTACTTTTGCAATATCATCATAGGACTTACTTTTTCCCTTGAGCCTTAAACTTTTATCGTCAGTAAAATTAAGTTCATCAAATGTAACCGAACTACTAATAGGGATCGTTGTAGAAAGAGTTCTCATGATATCAAGCGGGGTTTTGCCAGACTTAATACCTGCAATTAGATCAAGCTCACTGTTTACTCTTGTTACCTGATTTTGCATAAAGTCCACCGGGCGTGGTATTACCTTAACCTCTGGGAACACTTCTTTTACACTTTTTTCTATCTGTGAGCTTAGTTTTTTATACTCGCTGTTTACCCTTATGTAATTAATGCTGTTTCTTACAAGCACAAGTACAAATAGAGCAGCCAGCAAAAGAGCCGGTATATAAAGCGCCTTTCTTGTTTCCTCATCCTTGGATGTAAACTTGAATTCATCTTTTCTGTAGTTTAGTTTTCCTGCCATTGTATCGCTTCCATAAAGAGCAAGTGCGTAGCTGTTAAGGTACACAGCCGACTTTTCTTTGCTCATATCCGCAAAGCGAACAACACTAATATCCTTGTTAATATCGAGTTTTATCTGATCTATTACACCTGGGATTATTGAGGCATCACCTGCTAAAAGTACTTTTTGAATTTCTCTTTTGGAATCAAATTCAAAAAACTTAATGGTCTTTTTTATTTCGCTAAATAAATAAGAGAACGCCTGTTTTAATACCTTATCATCCTGCCCTCTGAATCCTGCCATTACTTTGTGTGCAGATGTACTGTGATCCTCTCCGCTAAGCTCTGAGTACTTGTTTATTATTGACTCAAGAGCAGCTGAAGATGATCTTACTCTGCTAACCCCGTTATCTGTAATAAGAGTAAAATTCGTTGCAACCTGTCCAATGCTAACAACCACAAGTGGCCTGCTTGATTCAAGCTGCTCGGATACTGCGTCGAGGGCAAAGGGTGAGTATGTCAATACTCTTGGATTTAACTGTGCCTGTTCAAATATGGATAGCGTATCTGCAATTTCTTCAGTTTTAAACATACAAACTAGCACATCGGCTCCGCCATCTTTGTTCTTTACAATGTGGTATGAATTCATGTTATCTTCTGTTTGCAGAGAAGATGCATTTTCTAGTTCAAAGTTATAAACCTGATCTATTTTTTTTATATCAGAAAATGGAAAGTTAAGTATTCTCATAGATACTGGGCTGCTGGGGACGGAGGTAGCGATGTCTGTTGATATTGCTTCGTTTTTAAGATGATAAGAGAGCAATTCGGATACCGAGCCACCACCGGGCGGTATTTCAATATCTTTAAAACTGATGAGCTCAGTTGTTCTAAAACCTCGTTTAATTATACAAAGCCTTATTTTTGAGCTATCTAGATCAACACCTATAAATTTTCCTATCATTTATTAAGTAGTTTCCTTAAAAACTAGATAAAATAATGTAACGATCTTTCAAAGTCAATTTATTTAAAATCTATATAGCTCTGGCAATAGTTAGTCCAAGTACGCATTTTGCTCCGCTTTTTAATAATTGTTTTGAACATTCTCTAATGGTAGAGCCACTTGTATACACATCATCTACTAACAGTACGGATTTGCCGCTAAATATTTTTTCATCGATGACCTGGAATGAATTTTTAACATTCTGCTCTCTTTTCTTAAAATCTTTCATCTCCACCTGAGGTTTGGTATCCCTTATCTTCTTAAGACTAAACAGATTGATACTTAGTCCCAGTTTTTTAGATAAACCCCTTGCAATTAGAACAGTCTGATTATAACCCCTTTCTCTTAATCTCTTGATATATAATGGTACAGGTACAACTATATCTATACCACCCTGATCAAAAGGAAATCTACTTGCGATCAAATCTGAAAAATAATCCGCTAAAAACAGTTTAGAACCATATTTATAACTGTGCAATAGCTCTTTTAAATTATCTTTATAAAGCAGGACTGACCTTACTGCTAACATACTGTCTTTATTTTCTATACATCCGCCGCAAAGTCTTGCACTTTTTTCGTTAAATCCTGAAAATGGAACCCCACATTTTTCACATACTTCAGTGTTATTGATAAAATTGAATAACGAAAAGCATCTGCTACATACTATACTATTTTTTAGTTCATTTCCACATAGCAGACATGGTGTAGGAAACAGTATGTCTATCATTGAACCTTAGAAAGTTATTGTTATAGAAAGGTTAAACCCTCATTGGCATTATAACTGAAACATAGTTCTGATCTCCGCCGGGTCTAATAAGCGCCGGGCTTAATTCATCTGTAATTTCTATTTCTACCTGCTCAGAGTCTATTGCATCAAGCACATCCATGATATATACAGAATTAAACCCAAGTTCTACCGGTTCGTCTGAGTATTGCACCTCTATTTGCTCTTTTGCTTCCCCAAGCTCCGGGGTTACAGAAAGTAGCTGTAAGTTTGAAGGTCCTATGTTCATTTTTATGCTCTTCGTTTTTTCCGAAGAAAGCACCGATACCCTTCTTACCGCAGTCTTAAGTGTTTCCCTGTTTACTACAAATGAATATTTTGATACTTCTGGTACAACCTGTTTATAATCAGGGTATTCAAGCTCTATAAGCCTTGAAAACAGAGTTATGTCCTTAGACTCTGCAATAAAAAAATTGTTCATTACTGTAAGTTTTACTTGCCCACTGTCTGTGTTTTTTAAAATCTTTCTAAGCTCTGAAACTCCTTTTCTTGGAAGTATTATTCCAGTATTAAACCCCAGCGAGCTTTCGAACTTCTTTTCTATGTATGATAACCTGTGCCCGTCTGTTCCTATAATTCTTAGCATCCCGCCATCCAGCGGCTCTAAGTAAAGACCCGCAAGGTTTCGTCTCAGGTCATCTGCTGAAACTGCAAAAAAAGTTTTTGCTATCATATCATCGAGCATTGCAGCCTGTACATCTGCCTGATTTTGGAGTTGTTGTACTGGCAGAGACGGGAAGTCTGCTGCTGGAAGTCCTGCAAGTTTGAAGTTTACTCCTGAGCTTTGTATCTGTACCCAGTTATTATCAAGCTCTTCAATTTCAATATCTCCGCTGTGAATTTCTCTTATTATTTCAAACAGTTTTTTTGAAGGAAGTGCAATTTTACCGCTTGCTTGTACAATGGCACTGCACTCAGTTTGTAAGGTGTTTTCTAGGTCTGTAGCCGTTACTGTTATATTGTTTTCATTTGAACTAATAAGCACGTGTGAAAGAATAGGCATAGTTATTCTTCTTTCGGAGATTCCCTGCACTATTGATAATTTTTCAGATAAACTCGATGCATCACATACAAACTTCATTATTTACACTCCTAATTATTATATATATATATATAGTTTAATTATAGAAGTAGTAGTAACAGGCACTGTGAAATTGTTTATTAGTACTATAAGCTATTCTAATTACACACATTTTATTGTTACTAAACTGTTGATAAATACTTTACTTTATAAACATCTATATACAGGCAATCCCATATTCAAAACAACTTAGTTGTTAATTAACATTTTATCCACATAATATCAACCCCTTAAAGACTCCATAGTTCTGGATAGAGAATTTATGGTGTTTTTCACAGACAGGTCGTCTTTGAGCAGTCTTTCAATTTTGTTTACAGCATGTATTACAGTGGAATGATCCTTACCTCCGAACTTCTCCCCGATCTCAGGAAAAGATGCACCCGTGTACCTTCTTACAAGGTACATTGAAATTTGCCTTGGAAAGGCAATATTTTTTTGTTTTTTATTAGACTTTAGATCATTGGTTTTAATTCCAAAGTAATTTGAAACCTCTTTTTGTATGGATTCAATACTTAATACTTTTCTGTCATCGTTTTTAAGGATGTTTTTAAGCACCTCTTTTGCAAGATCAATAGAAATTTGTGAGTTTAGCAGTTTGGCGTAGCCAATTATATTTGTAAGTGTTCCTTCAAGCTCCCTTACATTAGAAATGATGTTCTGAGCAAGAAAATTTGCTACTTCATCGGGCAGGGAGACCTGTTCAGACTCTGCTTTTTTCTTCAAAATAGCTATTCTTGTTTCTGTTTCAGGGGGCTGGATGTCGGTTATAAGACCCCACTGGAACCTGGAGCGCAGTCGTTCTTCAAGATAAGACATATCTCTTGGGGATTTGTCACTTGTAAGAATTATCTGTTTTTTAGATTCGTAGAGTGTGTTGAATGTGTGGAAAAATTCTTCCTGTGTGCTTTCTTTTCCTGCAATAAACTGTACATCGTCTATTAGTAAAACATCACAGCCATACCTGTATTTATTTCTAAATTCTTCCATCTTGTTTGATTTGATACTGTTTATAACCTCATTTGTAAACTGCTCGGCAGATATACTGCACACTCTTGAGTGATTTGAAGAAGCTGCCGAGATGAAGTTTCCTACTGCATTTAGCAGATGTGTTTTTCCAAGTCCAACACCGCCGTATATAAAAAGCGGATTATATGACTGTCCTGGTTTTCGCGCTACAGCAAGAGACGCTGCATGGGCAAACTGGTTGCTTGGTCCTACAATAAAATTTTCAAATGAGTAGTTTGGATTGAGAGATCTTGTAAAAAAAGTGTTTTTTGGTAATGCAATATCATCTATTGATTTGTTCCTAGATTTAAAATTATCAGCAGCTTTAGCAGATTCTGCTTGCTCCGATTCACATATGATCTTTACTTCTATATCGTTATGATATATCTCCCTTATGCTATCTACTATGAAATCCATGTAATGATTATTTATCCAGTCTTTGTCGAAGCTGCTGTTCGCTTTTAGGATTAGCTGTTTTGAGTTTTGTGTGACTACTTTTAAAGGAGAAAACCAAAAAAACACCTGTGGATTGGACTTCTTTCTTATGGTTTCAAGAACCTGTTCCCAGTCTACAGCTTGCTCGGAGTGTTCGTGAACGCTTGATAAATGATTGGTGTAATTTTCGGTGTTGGTACCTGATATTAAATCAGAATCAGCCTTGGCTTCTAGCTTTTTTTGCACTACTCCTCCTCAAGATAAAACGGTATCTGTAAAACCCCTCAACTATTTCTTAACTCCATTTTACACAGTAAAGAATTCTTAAATGAAAACTGCATAAATTATAACACCCCGTAAAAGATAGAACTTAATCGTAACAGATTCGAAAAACCGTTGTCAAGAAACTTTTTTAAGTCGAGTATTTAGTATGACTTATAAACAAAACTATCAGTTATATCAAACAGATGCTTGGTATATTATCACACTATATATATTATATTATTGAGATTAATATATATTTCTTATTTATTATTCAAACTATCAGCTTATTAAATATGCTATGTTTATCGTAATTGTAATAAGTGAGGCTACTTAGAGAATGAAAGTTTAGGTTATGTATCATGTTTGTTAATTTTTTACATTAAATAAGTGTTGTTTTTGGTTGTGATTTTAACCTATAAAGAATATTTTTGATTGTTATTAAATTTGTTTTTAAATATATTATCTCACTGATTTTCTCTTATTCCGGTTATGAATAATTTAAATATTTTAAGTATTAAATTTATGTACTAAATTTACTAGCTTAATAATATACATAAATGAGATTTAACAATAGTTGCTTTTTTCATCATTTTGCATTATAAATGAGAAGTCAATAGGTTAGTCTTATGAAATTGTGGGATATTCTTTCTCTTCTAAGAGTTCATCAATGGGTCAAAAATCTTCTAATATTCGCCCCTCCTTTTTTTGCAGGAATTTTTTTCAATAATATTAATGTATTTATTGAGATGATTTTGGCTTTTTTTAGTTTTTCACTAATTTCCTCTTCCACTTACATAATTAATGACATAAATGATATAAATAAAGACCGAGAGCATCCTACTAAAAAGAACAGACCAATAGCATCAGGAAGGATCAGTATATATCTAGCAGTTTTAATACTCATTTTTTGTTTTTCGTCTTCGGTAATTATTGCGATGTATTTTGATACAAGTTTTCTACTGGTGTTGGCACTTTATCTGCTAATGGGTCTGGCTTATTCACTATTCCTTCAGTACATTGTCATACTTGATACATTTACCATAGCAGCAGGTTTTGTCCTTAGAATCCTGGCCGGTGGTTATGCATCAAACACAGAGGTATCCAGCTGGCTTCTTCTTACTACCTTTTTGGTATCAGTACTTCTTGCATTTGGAAAAAGGAGGTTTGAGCTCTCTTTGGTTTCAAAAAATTCAAAACCCTTTAGAAAAGTACTGGAGCATTATACAGAGAGGTTTTTGGATGCCGGAATTATTATTTTTGCTACTACATCTATTGTTACTTTTTCCATATATGCTGTAGAGATCGGTAAAAAACAGTTTTTAATCAGCGTACCTTTTGCCTGTTACGGTATACTTAGATATCTACACATCGTGCAAAGAGAAAACGGAGCAGACCCCACGGACGCATTTATTAAGGATAAAGCTCTTTTTGTTGCTGTATTTTTATGGATTTTTGCCTCGGCCGTTATTGTCTATTTTGATGATATACTCAGCCTTTTTAGATAGCTCACCAGGAAGACCAATATTAAGGGCAATTTCTGCCTGTTTCTTAGCCTTTTCTTTATCACCAAGACCTAAATATACATTGGAGAGAAGAAGATGTGCTTTACTGTATGAGTAGTAATATTTAAAGGTTTCTATAAGATGTTTTTCAGCTGTTTTATAATATACTTTATTACCGGTTGTCTCCGCTTTTATATAGTTAATTAGTCCCAGTTGGTAGTAGGTCCTCCCGTAATGAGGGTCATATCTATTAGCTTCTATAAACCATTTTTCAGCTAAAGGGTAATTTTCCAGGGCAATATATGTGTTCCCTAGGTTTATTGATGTCACAGCTCTGCCCCTGTTTGTATCATTAAACTCCGGGGAAAGGGCAATATATAACTCAGTTATAGCTTTTTCATACATCCCTGCTTCAAGTAGAGCAGAGCCATAGTTTGTATGCACTATAGGGCTTGTATAGGATTTTTTAGATGTATCCTGCCAAAGTGTTAGACTATTTTTCCAGATTGCTTGTCTGTCTATACAAATAAAAAGGTAAAATACTGAAAGCAGGCTAATAATTATTATGTTGAGGTTTCCTTTCAACCGTACTTTCAATTGATTTATTAAATACACAAGTATGAAGATAAAACCTACCGATGGCAGGTAGAGGTATCTTTCGGCAAGAGGTGTGGCAGCAATATTTGAGAGTGCAACAGTTGCAGATGGTCCCAAAGTTAAAACAAAGAACAGAAATGAAAAAAGCAATAAACTGTGTTTTTTGATCCCGTAATAGAACACAAGAATTGTAATAAGTGTAATTGTTACAAAAGAGCTTAGAGTATAAAATGTATCTACAGGTACTGAGGATATGAAAGCATTTAACTCAAATGGAAATAAGAGTTTATAAATATAAAAAAAGTAGGAATTAAAAAGTATTTTTATTGGTTCAAAATAAATCAGCAAAGAAGTGTTATCTGCTGCATTTTTACTTATATATTCAACTTCAGGGATATTTACAAACGCCCTTCCCCGTAGATACAGATATATAAGCGTGATTATAAAATAGCTGCAATAAACTAAAATGTTTTTACGTTTAAGATTATTTGTAAGATATTCAAAACATAAAATTACTAGTGGAAACGCTATAGCGAGTTCTTTTGAAAGAAGTGAGAGAAAGTAAGTAAATAGAGCAATAGTAATGAATATTCTGCGCTTTTGTATTTTAATATGAAAAATAAATGCTGCTAGAAAAAAGACTGTACAGAGCGTATCGGTTCTTCCTGCAACCCACGAGACTGATTCTGTATGAATAGGGTGTAAGATAAAAAATAATGAACCCACAAATGCATTTATTTCAGGATCTTTAATTTTGAACTCTTTTAGTACAAGTCTAAAAAGATAAAATACAAGAAGGGAGTTTAGAGCATGGATTAATATATTTGTTAAGTGAAACCCAAAACTGTTTATACCCCAAACCGTTTTATCAAATACGATTGATGAGTAATGAAGTGGTCTGTAGTATTTAGATTTTTTATCTACATTTTGTTTAGGTATAAGGATGTCTTTTATAGAAGAAGCTTTGAATGTAAAATGGCTATTCTCAATTACTTCTTCATCATCCCAAACAAAATCATTTTTAAGAGAAGGTAAGTAGACGATAATGGAAGAAATAAATATTATAAGAGATATGACTAATAAGCTATTTTTTAACTTCATCGTTGTATAAGCACATTTATATTTTGATTATATAGTTAACACTAATTTATATAAGAATAAAATACTAGCATTAACTACTTTAATAGTTAAATCTAAATATTAGACAATCTCAATATATTTATTAGTTATGAATATTCAAATTAAAACTTGATGATCTATCTATAAGTAGATAGAATAAATATATGGAAGCAGAATATAAACAGACTGAAATCTCTAAAGAAATAGTTTCCTTGTCAACTAAGCTATTTCAACAGAGCGGATATAAATCATTTAGCTACAGAGACATTGCCAAAGAAATTGGAATAAAGACTTCGAGCATACATTATTACTTCCCCAGTAAAGATGATCTTGCATTAATAATTGTAAAACAATACAGAAAAGAGCTTGCAGAAGAACTTAATAATATTAGCAGTAAGAATTCTGATCCTCACTCGAGACTTGATCTTTATATGGATCTATACATAAACAGTTTTAGACAGAATAAAACTGTAAGTTTTTTATCCATGCTTACAATGGATTTAGATAATCTGCCTGAAATAATTAGAAAAGAAGTGTTTATCATTATTAATGATAGTATAAGTTGGATACAAAAAACAATAGAAGATGGGTATAGCAAAAAAGTATTTCATTTCGATCAGTCACCCGGAAGTTTAGCGCAAACAGTGTTTTCAGCTCTGCACGGAGCTACCATAACATCCAGGTCAATAAATGATGAATCTGCTCTTCTCAGCACAATCGAATCAATAAAGAAAATGCTTGCAACAAAAGATAAAGGTATTATCTCAAAATATCTATCTATTGGTAGATAGATAGTGTAAGTTCCAGAGATTGATAAAATTTTAAATAATTACATATAACTGTAAATTGGTTTATTTATGTTGTTTCACCCAATTAAGTCTTTCGCCGTCTTCTAAGGTAAATGTCATTTCATCAGGCCCATCAATTTTATATCTTGCATACGGCTTCCAGTATTTTGAGCCAGATACAAGGATATGGAACGTCCCGTTATGCGTGCGCCATTTACCCTTTGTAGTATCTCCTGAGTAGCCGGTGTCTTTTGCGCCTTTTAGATTTATGGCGCCTACGAGGCTGTAATTACCTTTGCTGTCTAACTCAATTACAACCTGAGTAGAAATAGCATTTTCAGGGCTTGTAAGGATTTCCTCTCTTGCCCAAATACCAAGAAGTGATTTGTCGTTATTAAATTCTGATTCTTTAATGACTTTTTCAGGAGGTTGTATCGTATCAGCACTTTTTGTATTTGATTTTTTAAAGGTAAATGAATTTTTTGAGATGCTACCGTCATCAAGATTATGAGTTATAAGGTGTATAATTAAAAAACTATTATTAATTTCAGCCTGAAGCATATAGTGTTCTATGTTTTCCGCATCGCTCATCCTTCCCTGAATTGAGTCATCTTCTGCAATTCCTACAACATTATATAACAATCCGCCTTTGTTTATGTCACCAGTAAGGTTGGACCCCTTCTGAGTTAAATTGAGTGAGGTGCTGATACCGTCCATTTCACCCTGGTAAGTACCACTGAAATCATATCCTTTTTGTGACAATTATATTACTCCTTAGTAGTTGCGGTAAATTATCTAAAACTACTCCATGGCCTCATCTATTAATTCAATTGGATGAGCCGTTTCAATATTGATTCCTTCTTTATTCAGTCCTGATGTAATTTGAAGAAGACATCCCGGATTGGCAGCGGTTAGTATATCTGGTTTTATATCTTTTATGTTGAGTACTTTTCTATTCAATAGCTTTTGAGACATTTCGGGTTGTACAAGATTATAAATACCCGCACTACCGCAGCACATATCAGACTCTTTGAGTTCACAAAATTCAATTCCCGGTATTTGTTTTAAAAGTTCTCTTGGTTGTGTAGTTATTTTCTGTCCGTGGGCTACATGGCATGCATCCTGATATGTCAGCTTCTTGTTAACCTCTTTTAATTTGGCATCTAGTCCAATTTCACTAATAAACTCCATTATATCTTTAGTTTTCAAACTGAATTCCTTTGCTTTATCACTATATTCGGTGTCATCTTTTAGAAGTTCTGAGTACTCTTTCATTGAAGAGCCGCAACCTGCTGAATTTACGATGATATAATCGAACTCATGTTTTGAGAATTCATCTATTAGCTTTCTTGCAAATTGTCTTGCTTCATCCATTCTTCCCGAATGAAGAGAGAGCGCACCGCAGCAGCCCTGCTTTTTTGGAATCTCAATGTTACACCCTAGCTTGGATAATACGTTTACTGAACTCTGGTTTACATTTGGAAAAAATACGCTCTGAACACAGCCTTTTAGTAATAAAACTGTATACTTCACTCCCGTTTTTGATTCTATAAATTTAGGCAACCCGGAAAAAACCTCAGAAGCACTCAGATCGGGAGTAAGATTGATAAAATTTCTAAGTATCTGGGGAAGAATATTTATTAATCTTGTCTTGGTTAGTATAAACTTGATACCTAGATATTTAAATGTGAGTAGAAAAGGAAGCAGCAGTTTTAATCTAAGTGAATATGGGAAAATCGAAAATATAAGACTTCTTATGAAATTCTCTCCACCACTTCTAGAGTAATTTCTTTCAATCTGGGAGCGTGACGTTTCTATGAGACTGGAATACTTAACACCCGATGGGCATGCGGTTTCGCATGCAAGGCAACCAAGGCAAAGGTCAAGATGTTTTACAAGTGAGTCATCCAGTGGAATCTTTCCTTCCACGGCATTTTTCATAAGGTGTATTCTTCCTCTTGGAGAGTCAAGCTCATTTTTGGTCTCTACATAAGTTGGACATGTGGGTAGGCAAAAGCCGCAGTGCACGCAGTCGTTAATTATATCTATGCTTGGTCTGTCATGCTCATCAAATGCCATATGCATGTTGTCTTCTGATTTCATATAGGTTTATTTATTAATCGTAAATGTAAGATTTGTAGATTCTGAAGTTTTATAAGCATCTAAAAAATCGCTATTATTTTTAAATGTTTTCCTGTTCATCTCATTTCCTTTAACTGAAACTGTAATCGGATAATTAGAAAAAGGAAAAGGATTAATATTATAATTTAATCCATCATCGGATCTTATCAGTATGGATATTTTTTTGCCGTTTAATTTATAGGGTACCTCGTCTATCTGCGCAGATCTCCAGCCGTGACACAGTGCAAGGGATATAATATCACCAATCTGTACAATTTTTAGATTATTTATTATTTGCTCACTAAGGCCATTTTGCCCAGTATGTTTTAGGCCCAGATTTTCCAACACAAACTCTCTAATCTGCGATTTGAGGACCAAGGCACTTCTATTCTTCCTTAAAACACTGTTGTTAAATTTATCAAAATGTAGTGCGATTAATGATGATGCATATGGATGGTTTTTGCTGTGTTTTAAAAATGATTTTCTCCAAATGGCAGCCTGGTCAGGATAGCTCATTTCTAAAAAGTTTTTGGGATATTTATTAGCTTGATTAATTTTAATATTTTTTTCCCAAAGCTCCCACCCACAATCATGCTCTGCTACTGCCAGCATTACTTCTTCATAAGGCTCTGGTGTCATGAAATTTGAGTTTCCCCAGTGTTTCATAATCTTACCAGCAAGAAGCGAATGTTCTCTTTGCGTTATTAATATCCAGCCTTGTTTGGTTTCTCTTCTGATCACTTTTTTATATCCAGCCAGCAAATCTTCCCGGATTTAGTATGTTATTTGGGTCGAACTGGTGTTTTATTTCCCTCATAATGTTAAGTGCGGTAGCATCTGATTTACCCCAAATATCTAAATCTATTTTTACTAATTCCGGTGCTCTTAATATTGTTATATGTCCGTTTAGGGTCATTAGTTTTTTAGAAATAAGTACATATGAATTTTTTAATATCCCAGGTTCATTTGTCATGTTTACATTGATAATACCAAGCCCTGCACTCACTGACATCTTCAGTGCCGACTTTGTTCTGATATCAATATCTTCAATAATGTTTATCATTTCCGCAATGTCTTTTAGCCGCACTCTGATTCTAAGTGACATATTATCTACAGTAGTTCCCTGCCAGTAAAAATTTGTGACTTTTTCCCAAAATTCAGTCTCTTCTTTTCCGGATAAAGTGTCCTGTTTTTTAATATCATACTCAGTGAGTAGACTTTGTATCTGCTCTGTCTGAGCCTTTACTGCGGGTCCTACATTTTCTATTTTTATTGCATAAAAAGAAGTTCTTTTTAAATCGTTAAGTGCTTTATTGCATATTTCAAAGCAGGTAAGCAGCGTATCGGAGTTTAGGATTTTGTTATTTATTTCATTGATTTGCGAGATGTTATTAATATTTGCTATGATTGTGTTTGATGCGGGCTGCTGGGGGTAGAGCCTGAATGTGGCTTCAGTAATAATTCCAAGTGTACCAAGGCTTCCGGTCATAAGCTTGGGAATATCATAGCCTGCTACATTCTTAACTACCTTTGCCCCGCCTTTAACAATCTTGCCGTCGGCCCTTACAAATTTGAGCGCTAATAAATTCTCTCTTACTGAGCCATATCTTAGTCTGGATGGGCCATAATCGTTTGTGTTAATCATACCGCCAAGAGTGCAGCCTTCTTTTTGGTTGGGTGGATGAACGGCTACCTGTTGGTTTTTCTTTTTTAGTACTGCTTGGAATTCCTGTAGAGTGATTCCAGCCTCTGCAGTAGCTATAAGATCATCGCTTCCATGGTCGATAATTTTATCCAGCCTGGATGTACTTAATACCAGCTCAAGTTTATTTGGGGTATTTCCTGTGCTGATTTTGGTGCCGTTACCGTATGGGGTTAATGACAGTTTATGTGTAGAGCAGATTTTTATTATTTCAGATATTTCGAGATCAGTACCCGGATATATAACGGCTACCGGTGTCTTGAGATCAACTCTGTAGCTGCTAAGAGCCTGTTCTCCTGTGGACAGATATTTAGCTCCTACTACGTTTTCAATGTCTTTTAGTGCTTTATCCATTATTACCTGTCTGGGATCAGTACATTTCAGCTGTACCATTTTCGTGCAGCTCATGAGGGGTGAATTTTTTCATTCCGGGTTCTACGCAAGTTCTTGGTGTGGGAAATACCTTTCCCGGATTGCACAGGTTTTTATGGTCAAATGTGCATCTTATCATATTCATGGTATCAAGGTCGTCTTCGGAAAACATCTTGTCCATAAATCTTTTCTTATCAAATCCGACTCCATGCTCTCCTGTTATGCTTCCCCCGGCGTTTACGCAAATTTCCAAGATGTCTCCTGCAATGAGCTCGGCTTTTTCCAGCTCACCTTCTATTCTTGTATCATACAATATTAATGGATGCAGATTTCCGTCTCCTGCGTGGAATACATTAGCAACTCTTATTCCATATTTTTTGCTAAGCTGCTCTATTTCTGCCAGAACCTCTGCAAGTTTGCTTCTTGGTATGACACCGTCCTGTACATAATATTCCGGGCTCATCCTGCCCATAGCGGCAAAGGCGCTCTTTCTTCCTTTCCAGAACAGGTCCCTCTCAGCCATGTCTTTAGCTATTTTTATTACCTCTGCATTATTTTCCTTAAGTACTTCTATAACAAGCGGTGTCTGGGCTTCGACTTCAGCATCAGGACCGTCAAGCTCAACAATCAACACTCCTGCAGCATCAACCGGGTAGCCAGAGTTTACAACGCTTTCTACTGCCCGTATACTAATATTGTCCATAATTTCCATGCCACCCGGGATTATGCCTTTGGATATGATTCCTGATACAGATGCTCCGGCTTGGGCAATATTTCCAAAAGAAGCAAACATTGTTTTTATTGTCTGTGGTTTTCGTATTATCTTAAGCGTGATTTTAGTAGCGATACCTAAAAGACCCTCGGAGCCTACAAATAGTCCAAGTAAATCATAACCCGGTGAGTCTAATGTCTTTCCACCAAGCTCTACTACTTCTCCTGTAGGAAGTACGGCTTCAATTCCCAGCACATGATTTGAAGTAACACCGTATTTTAGGCAGTGAACACCGCCTGAATTTTCGGCTACATTACCACCTATGCTGCACACTACCTGACTCGAAGGGTCGGGTGCATAGTAGTATCCCCATTGTTCTACGGCTTTTGTGACCTGAACATTTATCACCCCCGGTTCTACCACAACACGCTGATTTTCAATATCAACGTCCAGGATGTTGTTCATCCTTGTAAGTGAGATTACTATTCCGTCATCAACAGGAAGGGCGCCGCCAGATAGCCCGGTGCCTGAGCCCCTTGGTACAAAAGGCACGTCGTTATCGTAGCACAGTTTTATAACTTCAGATACTTCGCCTGTAGTAGCAGGCAGGACCACACAAAAAGGTTTTACCCTGTATCCCGTGAGCCCATCGCATTCAAACGCAACAAGCTCGGAGTGCTCAGATATCGTATATTCCTTCCCACATATCCCCTCTAAATCAGAAATGAATTTATCCTTATCCATCGCACAAGATCATATTATATAGTGGTGAAAATTCAATGTTTTAATCTGGCAAAAGATCACAATAATAAAACCTGTTGTCTCTGAATACTATTTCACCTTTATCGAAGTTGATTTTGTTGTTGAGTAATGGGCCGTCGTAGACAAAGGTGTGAAACTCGCCGTTTTCTCCACAGGGGTCTGCTGTATCTGGAAGGTCATCTATAAATTCATAATTATATTCTCTTCCCACAAAACTCTTGTCTAACTGTTGTGAATCTACACATGTTGTAACAGCCTTGAAGCCAAGATCTATGAATCTTTCAGCAAGTTCTCTGGAATCCTTTTTCCATATCGGATAGATGCCTTTCATATCAGGAGTTGCCAATAGATCATCCCTATACCTTTTAACATCTTCTAAAAATATGTCTCCAAACACTATTTCATTTATTCCCTCTTTTTTAAATTTAAGTAGAACACTTTTGAGTGCCGATTCATACTGCTCGTTTGTAGAGTTTTTTGGAATATAAACCTTTTGCAAAGGGATACCAATCGAATCAGCCTGTTGTTCCAATAGCTCAGTCCTCACACCATGAATACTAATCCTGTCATAACCTTCCGTAACAGTGGTTATTAAAGATCGAACCTCATAATCTGTGTTATTAACGATTTCATTAAGAGCTAATGTACTGTCCTTTCCACCACTCCAGGAAACTGCTATTTGTTTTGGCATAATCAATTGTATTTAATATATTAAGTATTAGAATTATAATAAATTAAATCTATTAAAGCTTTTTTAACATATAAATTAATAGGATATCTATATTGTGTCGAATAATAATGCTGTAGAACAACTTAGTTTATTTGATCTTAAGTCCAGATCACAAAGTAAAGAGCTTGGACAGTTCTTTACAGAGTCTAAAACAGCCGACTATATGGCATCAATGCTCCACTCTGTTGGTAACGTAGAGTTGGTAAAAATTCTTGATGCTGGTGCAGGAGAAGGGCTTCTTACACAGTCAGCAGCTCTCCACTGCTTAGAGCTAGGGTATAGTAAAGTGCATGCGGTTCTTTACGAGATAGATGAGGATATATTGCCAATTCTCCAAAAAAACATGGATCAATTGGTCAGAATATTTATCAAAAAGGGTGGAAAACTTTCATATGAAATTATTAATGAGGATTTTGTATTGTCGAGACCAGATAAAAACGAACCTAACTTTCATATCTCAATAATCAATCCACCTTATTTCAAGTATAATTCCAAACATTCGATATATAGTGGGGCAACAGAGGATTTGTTTAAAGGGAATCCTAATATATATGCTTCTTTTATGGCTGTTGTTTCTTCATGCCTGGTGTCACTAGGACAGATGGTAGCCATTGTTCCACGTAGTTTTACTAATGGCCTGTATTTCAAAGGTTTCCGTAAATATCTCCAGTCTCAGATGAGCTTAGAACAAGCACATATTTTTCAATCAAGGAATCGGCTTTTCAAAAATATGGGAGTTTTGCAAGAGAACATTATTTGTAAGTTCGTAAAAAGTGAACAGAAGCCAACTATAAAAATATCTTCGAGCACATGCTCAGAAGACTTAGCAGAATCGGAGGCAGCAAGTTATCCACAGAACCTTATTATTGATCGAACCAATCTACATAACATTATAAGGATTCCAGAGTCTGCCGCTGATGGTCATATTTTGAGGATAGTAGAAAATTGGCCAAGCAGCTTTGAGAAAAACAACTATTATATATCCACTGGCCCGGTTGTTGAGTTTCGTACCAGAGAATTTATTACAACTAAGGCTCAAAAACATAGCATTCCTTTATTACGAATGCATAATGTTAAAGCGTTCCGAATAGAATGGACTGGAACACACAGAAAAGATACACATTTCATTTTAAAGGAAGGACACGAGAAGCACACATGTGAAAACAGAGTTTATGTAATTGTAAAACGCTTTAGTTCTAAAGATGAGAAACGTCGCCTCGTCGCAGGAATTAATGACCCTGAACAATTCAAAGATCACTTAATAGGATTAGAAAATCATTTAAACTATATTGGAGTAAAAGGTGAAGATATGAATCTTCCGGAAGCGTTTGGGTTAGCTGCGTTATTTAATTCTACGTTTATGGATCGTTATTTTAGATCTATATCTGGAAATACCCAAGTTAACGCTACAGAAATGAGACTATTGAAATTACCAAGAAGAGATCAGATAATGACAATTGGAAAGGAAGTACAGAGAGTGAAAAGCTATGAACAATCAGCAGTCGATGAGGTCGTTCAATCCGCACTTAATA
Source organism: Thermodesulfobacteriota bacterium (assembly GCA_041572575.1). Lineage (GTDB taxonomy): Bacteria > Desulfobacterota_D > UBA1144 > Nemesobacterales > N074bin48 > N074bin48. The sequence continues at coordinate 405 of JBFFSH010000021.1, read as the reverse complement.
TAGGGCACATCTAATGAGCACTAAAAAACAGCGAGAGGAGAAGCTAAAACAGGCTAAGGAAATATTAAGAGTTCTTGGTATGCCAAAAACACAATATAACGATAGATCAGGATGGGTATTATTAGCTTTAGCAGATATTAGACCAGAGATTTCTTGGGATAAAGCTAAGTCACCACTGCTAGCAACAGTAGATATAATGCAGTTCATACGTGAATACTACAAGCAGAATTACAAACCAAATAGTCGTGAAACTATCCGCCGCCATGACCTTGCCCCATATAATAGTACCAGATTATAAGTTAGAATTTTAGGTAATAAACCCTATGAATAGGAGGCAAGGGAAATGCCCAGAAAGCGTTACACACCAGAGCAGATAATAAGATATTTAAGACATGCAGAAGTTCT
>JBFFSH010000020.1:0-40283 GCA_041572575.1 Thermodesulfobacteriota bacterium | reverse complement strand
GTTACAGCAAGAATTTAAAAATCAATATAATGATACTCGTACTAAAAGGCCTCTATATGAGAAGTATTATGATATTATAGGGCCCGTTGCAATGTTGGAATTTCTTGAGGAAAAGTACACTCTTTGCCATAGTCAGGCACATGATGTAGGAAAAGTAACTTACTCCAGGATAAAAGATATTAATAAGTCGCTTGCAGTTTGCGGGAACAGATGTACAAATGCATGTATGCATGGTGTGGTAACAGAAGCATTTGGAAGTAAAAGCATTGAAGAGATTATTTCCTTATCCAAAACATTCTGTGAATCAGAACAAATGAATAAACTTCATAAGAAGGGTAACTGTATGCACGGTCTGGGTCATGCTTTTATGATTGTTTCTGGTCATGATATTAGAAAATCAATAGATGCTTGTGATACATTTACAGATAAATCCTTTAGCTACTACTGTGCCACAGGGGTGTTTATGGAGTATAGAGATAACCTCAGAAATAAGAGGCAAAAACTTCCTGTATCGACTAATCAAAAGAATGAACATTCACACCACCATCATCATTCTCATGAATCTGAAATGAATATGAATGAAGATATTACAGATTTTTACCCGTGTGATAAATATAACAGATATCCAGCTGCATGTTATAGGTATATGTTTCCCTTGATAAGATCTAAATTAAAGATAGATAGAACAGAATTGATAAACAAATGTATGAATCTTCCTGATATTGAAAGAAGAGGATGTTTTCATGGGCTGGGATTAATGTACATAGTTAGTGTATCCAGAAAGCCTTCTAATATTACAAAACTTTGTAATCAAGGTGATTATGAGGATAAAGTTATGTGTGTTGAAGGAGTTATAGAAAAATTGTCTGATATGAAGGAATCCTCTGCATTAGAAGCGTGCAACCACTTGGATGGCAAGCTCTCAGAGGTATGTATGGGAGCAGCAACTGAAAAGATGTATAGACTGAATAAACCTACAATGAATTTATATGTAAATTAAAAAAGGCTCGTAAGCTCATACAATTTTGATACTATAATGTTGGGTGTTACAGAATCATGTGTTAGTTCCTCATCCTTTCTGTTGATCCATATACTGTCTATTCCCTGATTAAAGGCTCCAACTATGTCTGCACCGAAATTGTCACCAACATGGATTACTTCGTCATTATTTACCTCACACTCATCAAGTGCAATCTGAAAAATGTTTTTATGCGGTTTTCTCCAGCCAACTTCAATTGAAATATAAATCCTATCAAAATATTTTTTGAGATCATACTGATCCAATAGGGCATAAGCAGTAGGGGCATAGTCAAAATTAGAGATTAGAGCAAACCTGTAATCCAGTTTCTTTAGATATTCGAGTGTCGTCTTATTATTTTCTGGAAAAGTAGTAGCAGACGCAAGTCCGGACATATGAACCTCTGTCATGCTGGAAAGCACTTCATCCTTATTATCTATATGATTGAGATTTAATTTGTCGATAAGCATATTGAATCTCTGTTGGTTTGGATATTCCCTGTTGTCTATTTTTTTTAATTGTTGAAATTCATGAAAAGTTTCCATAAAGGGCTTATAGAAAGTATCAAAAGAAATGTCGGGGTAGAACTTACTAAATACATCATAAACTAGTCTGCTTGTAGTATTATGTTTTTCTCCGTCAATGCTTATTTGTGGCAACATTGTATAGTTGAAGTCAATTAAAGTATCAAAAAGGTCAAAGAATATATATTTATACTTTTTCATGATTTGCTCGTTCTAGTATAACCTCCAGTATCTTGTCATGAATTCCAAGTGGTTCGGTAATCTTATATTTAATATTAGTATACTTAGAAGCAGCTTCTTTAACCATATTGGGGATATCAGTTTTAGAGTGCCTTCCTGGTGCAAGGAAGTATGGATGGACAATTATTTCCGTAGCTCCTTTACTAGCTGCAAGATAGAATGCGTCTTCTATTGTAGGGTTACAAAGCTCCATATGGGAGTATGTTATAAAATCAAAACCAGTGTTTTGTTTCTTATTAAGCAGACCTACTATTTGCACTAAAAGATTATTTGCCTGTTCTACTTTGCTTCCATGATCTATGAGTATGAGTGCTTTCATTAGTTCTCGGCATTGAGTCTAACGGTCTCGAGCATTATCTTTGCACAGCGCTGCTGCTCTTCGAGAACAAGATACTCATTTACTGTATGGAGCTCATACATCCCCGTTCCAAGATTTGCGCAGCTTATACCATATTTGTTAAAATAATTAGCATCACAGCCGCCACCTGTGGTGTGAAGCTTTACTTTATGACCAAGATTATCTACGGCCTTTAAAACAAGTTTTGTAATATATGAATCATCGCCTGCGTCCATTCTGTCATAAGATCTTTCATTGCTAAATTCAACTTTTGCATTTAGTTCCTTTCCGTCTAAATTAATCTTGTATTTCTTGGCAGCATTAGTAAAACATTCCTGCATATGATATATCTGAGCTTGTAATTTCTGTTCATCATGGCTCCTTACCTCTCCCACAACATCTACTTTGCCGGTAACGATGTTTGTTGCAATACCGCCGTTTATAATCCCAATATTTGAAGTCGTCTCATGATCTATTCGTCCAAATGTCATGGTGGATATAGCATCAGATGCTACCTTTATAGCACTAATGCCGTCTTCTGGACAAAGACCTGCATGGGCCTCAACTCCATGAACTGTAAAATGAAGGTCTTCTGCAGACGGGCATCTTAGTACCAGTCTATCGGGGGTGCTGCTATCAAGTACAATGCCGTGTTTGGCTGAAAGCTGGTTTACATCATAATATTTAGCGCCTAACAATCCGATCTCTTCGCATATTGTAAATGCTACTTCTATATCTCCGTGAGGGATATTGTTTTCTTTAAGAGATTTTATTATTTCTACAATTATTGCAACGCCACTTTTATCATCACTTCCAAGTATGGTTGTACCATCGCTTCTCATTATTCCGTCTTTTACATGAGGTTTAATTCCGATCCCGGGACTTACCGTATCCATATGTGATGAAAAGAAGAATGGGGGGGCATCGGTATTTCCTTTAAGTTTTACAGTTAAATTTCCTACATTCCCGTTTACCTTCTTATCAGCATCATCAAAAGAACAATCAGCACCTATATGCTCCATGTCATGCTTTAATTTCATGGCTACATCCTTTTCGTGCTTCGAAGGACTGTCTATTTTTATTAAATCCATAGTATATTCGGTTAGCCTGTCATGGTTTATCATATCAATCTCCAATATTTTTCTTATATTATACATAAATAATATATACTGTAATTTGTTTTATGACATTTACTCGGTTATTTTTAGATAAATTTACTATAGAGGAATAATCATGGACTTAAAAATACTGGATATTAACTTTTTTAACCCGAATGTAATAGCATGTCATCTTATAAAAACAAGTGAGGGACCGATTCTTATAGAAACTGGTCCAGATTCTGTGTTTATGAATCTTGAAAAAGCCCTAAATGATAACGGATACCAAGTATCAGATATTAAACATGTATTTGTTACTCATATACATTTAGACCACTCAGGAGCTGCATGGCATTTTGCAAAGGAAGGTGCAAAGATTTATGTGCATGGAAGAGGGGCGCCTCATATAATTGCTCCTGAAAAGTTGATGAAATCTGCTGCTATGATCTACGGTGATGATATGGACAGGCTTTGGGGTACTGTGGAAAATGTGGATGAAAACCTGGTTTATGCTATTGAAGATCAGGAAGTAATAACTATTGGGGATACAAAGATAAAGGCTATAGAAACACCGGGCCATGCTTCTCACCATCATGCATATCAGATAGAAGATATTCTGATAACAGGAGATGTAACGGGAAACAGGATTAATCTTGGACCTATACTTCCTCCCACACCTCCTCCTGATATTAATGTAGAGCTCTGGCAGGAATCGATCCAAAAAATTAGGGATATTAATCCTTCTACTATATATCCTACCCACTTTGGCGGACAGAATGGAATAACAGAAATAAATGCTCATCTTGAAGAGCTAGAAAACACGCTTTTAGACTGGACTGAATGGATTGGAGTCAGAGTTAAAGACGGCAAGACAGATGAAGAAATAATTCCGGAGTTTGAGGAGTATGCCAGTAATATACTAAAATCAGCTAATGTCAGCGAGATAGATTACAGATCTTATGAGCTTTCTGATCCTTTTTTTATGAATGTTGGGGGGCTTACAAGATATTGGAGAAAATTCAGGCTCAGTTAATAGTTATAAATCTAAATTCATTAGAAAATAGTTGTCTCTTTTTTTGAATTTGAGGCTGTTATAAAAACTCTGTGCCTCTTTGTTGTGTTTATTTACTTCTAAATAAAGACTTTTAAGGCCGAGTTTTTTAGAGTTTTTTATAACCTGTTTTATTACTTCTGTACCAATTCCTTTATTTCTATATTTTTCTTTTATATAAAACTCATCAATCATGCCGTCTTGTCCATATGATACGAGTGAGTAACTAAAACACAGTATAATATAACCCACAGGTTCATCGTTAAATGTTATGAGCCAGACTCTTCCAATGTCTTCAGAGTTTAAGAGACTCCTAAGTGCCTTTTCTACTTTGTTTTCAAGGTATGTAATGGATTCAAAATCATAATAAGACTGTATAAAATCCAAAAGCGCTGGTATATGCTTTGAAGAAGCTAATTTTAGGTCTGTTTTATCTTTACTCACTGTTTCATTTTGTTATGGTTCTACAATTTCACTCAGTGTTGCTATAACTTTTTTTATTCTATCTTGATTCAAGGAATAAATTCTGCTTTGGGCGATTTTTTTTTCTTTAATGAGGCCGGCTTCTCTTAATATTTTTAAATGGTTTGAGATAGTTGGTTGTGATATCTTAAATTTAGATGATATATCTCCGGCTGAAGCACTTCCTTTACTGAGTATAGTAAGTATTTTTCTTCTGCGCTCATCTCCTATAGCTTTAAAACAACAACCCATTAATTTTATTCTCCTTTTGTTAGTAAAATTGTTATAACGCTTTTATTATAATTTAATAACTAAGAAATTAAATAGATATTTTGATAATAATGAAATTATTTGTGAATATATTGATGATCCTTTGTGAAATAACTCTTATATCTTAAGTTAATTATTAAATATGAACAAAACGTTACAGAAAATGCAATCATATACATTATTATTATTTGATATTTTATTGCTGATATCGGTGAAATACCAGAAAGTATTTGACCCGTCATAATTCCAGGAAATGTAACAATTCCAACTATCATCATTGAATTTATAGTTGGAATGAGAGATGCCATCATTGAAGATCTTATTATATCGGCACAAGACTGATGTGATGTAGCTCCTAGGCACAAAAGTGCTTCAATCTTATCTTTCTTCTCTCTTATTTCTGAATCTAGTCTGTCGATTGCAATTGAAGCACCATTAATACTGTTGCCAATTACCATTCCTGTTATTGGTATTAAGTACTGAGGGCTATACCATGGGTCAATGTTAATGATAATTTGTGTAACTAGAAACACAGTAATACCAGAGCTCGAGATGAGAGCGAAACTAACGATAAAAGATAAATTGGAAAATATAGATTCCTTGTCTCTTATTACAGTAAATACGGCAACAGTTATCATTACAAAAATAAAAAACAGAACTAATATGCTGTTATTTGATTCAAATACATATTTTAATATAAATCCTACGCCTATTAGTTGTAGAAAAGTTCTTAAACTGGCAATTATTAAATCTTTTTCTAGTTTTAACTCTTTCCACTTTGATAATCCTGCAGCTATGAGTATCAGACTAAATCCTAAAATTAAGTCTAAATATGATAGATATATTAAAGAAGAAGTATTTTGTTCCATTTATTAATAGTTTATTCCCTTATTAATTATTCCATTTGATAATGTGTAGTAATCTGCATTTAGATATCTGGCTTCATCAATTTTATGAGTAACTAATATTATGGTTATACCTAGTTCTTTGTTAAGATCATTTATGAGATGTAAAATAGATAGAGAATTTTCAAAATCCAGTGATGAAGTAGGTTCATCTAGCAACAAAACATCAGGCTTATTTATTATTGATCTGGCTATACATACTCTTTGTTTTTCACCCAATGACAATAGTTGAGCATTTTTATTAATAAAATTCTCTGATAATCCACACATGTCTAAAGTGGTTATTAAGGTTTCATCTGAAGGGTAGGGCTGCTTTGTTAAAGTTGACTGTAATAGAAGATTGTCTTTAACGCTATTACCTATAATAATAGGTATTTGCTGTACAAGGGATATATCTTTTCTAAGTTGTAATACATCATATTCTTTTAGATCCTTTTCTTTATAGTAAATAGAACCGGAGACAGGGTCTTCGAGTCTGTTTAAAAGACGTAATAGCGAGGTCTTACCACTACCCGATTTACCTGTAATTATTGAAATTGAACCATTTGCAATAGTTAAATTAATTTTATTAAATATTACAGAACTATTTCTACTTAGACTTAAATCCTTAATCTCAAATTTTATATTATTGGACATTATTTATTTAAATATCATTAGAATAGCGTACATAAAGTTAAATATTAAGTATAACGTATAACATACTGTATATATTATATATATTATTACTTTAACTATTTGTTTAATAATAAACTTAGGTAGATTTTATAACACATAATTAAAGTATTATATTATATATGCTCTGTAAATAACTGTAAATAATGAGTAATATACTTAATGTGTAAAATGATTTTCCTAGTGTATGCTTGAAGTTGAATTATTGTATTACTTAAAGTAATACTTTAACTAATATTTTTCCTTTTACTTCTATTTTGTATCAATATCTATATGCATGATTTATTAGATAACAGTAATGCTGAATTACATGATATTTCTATAAATTAATGCCTGTTTAGTAAATTATCATTAATAATGAGACTTAATTACTAATTTATTAAAAATAAATATCTGTTAAGTAATTATACAGTAATACAAAATATGTTGACATTAAAATAAGAATTATGACATAATGTATGTGATAGGGTCAGGTTTTTACTGCAGATTAACTCTTTTTTTTATATAAACAGCTATGGAAGACATAAAAATTCTAGTTGTCGAAGACAATGAACTTAATTCACAATTAATTTGCGAATCTCTTACTACAATGGGTTATGAAAACAACCATAGAGTAAAAAACTATGATTCAGCTATTGAATTTGTAGAAAATAATAAAACAGACTTGATCTTAATGGACATAATGCTTAAGGGTTCAAAAGATGGGGTAACAATTGCTAAAAAAATACAAACAGAACACGATATACCTATTATTTATATTACGGGATATGCAAAAGACAAGATAATCAAAAGAGTTAAGGATACAAATCCCTATGCATTTATCACAAAACCTTTTAAGTTTGAAGAACTGAAGGCTAATGTAGAAATTGCTCTTACAAGGCATAAGTCCAATCAAAAAAAGAACATAGAGCGTTTAAAATACGAACAGGCATTTGTTAATATGCACTGTGGGGTGATTACTACAGATGATAGCGGAGTAGTATTATTTATTAATAAAGTGGCTGAAATTCTTACTGGATTTAAATCCGACGAGGCTACAAAACTCAGGTTTGATCAAGTATTTAGTATAACAAATGAAAACTATACTAGTAAAAAACTGTTAAATGAAACAATAAGAAAAGGAACTGTGCATAAATTTAAAGAAAACCTTAAAATAAGATCTAAAAAAGGTTCTGAAATAAGTGTTGAGATTAAAACATCCTTTGTAACCGAGCTTAGTAGTAATTTTATTACAATTTTCTTTTGGGAAAAACCTGAAATTAAAAAACATCAGCTATTAAAATCTAATTTTGATGTTGATTTACAAGAATATCCAATAAATATTATTGCCATTGGAAATGACAGTATGTTACGACAAGGCATTTTAAATGTACTAGATGCCGATAAATCTATTAAAATACGTTGTCAGGTCTCTTCAAAACTTGAGATATTAGAATGTAGCTATTCTAATGATATTGATTTAGCAATAATCTTGGATGATTCTAATTATTCTGATGAACTATTTGATATCATAAAATTCTTAAAAAATGAAGTTTCAGATGTGAAAATATTAGTAATTAACCCAAAGCCTGATGATAAAAATGAACTAAGACTTATTGAGAACACAGTAAGCGGTGTAGTTAGCTACAAAGAAGACAATGTAAATATCCCTTTGACGATACATTCTATCATGAATGGAGATCTGTGGTATAGAAGAGATATACTAAATAATTATGTTAAACAGAAAAATACAAATATAAATATAAAAATAACGGCAAATGATAAGACATTTGATATGTTTTCTCTTAAAGAAAAGCAAATAATCGCATTTGCTTCACAGGGTTACACAAACAAGGATATAGGTGACAAACTCTCTATAGCAGAAGGTACAGTAAAAAATTATCTATACAGAATATACAAGAAACTAAATATTCACAATAAAAAGGATTTAAAAGCTTACTCTCTAAAATATTTTGATTAAAAGATATTAATAAACAAAAAGTACAAGAAATAATATGGTTAGGTAATTACATTGTAATTTACATGTATATAAACACTATACATATCTTAGTTATATTAATTTTCATCGTTAACATTTATTCCTGCACAAAACCAATCCCTGTGAGGAATAAAAATACTATTACTATTTCTAAAGAACTAATAGAAACGCCTGATGAAAGAGAATTACAAAACACTTTGCAAATCAGGTGGTTTGGAACTTCAAATTATTTAATATCCTATGGCAATAATTCTATAATGACCGATCCTTTTGTGAGTTATCAGAATTTATCAAATGTAGTTTTTGGAAATTCAATAAAATCAAACGATACTTATATAAGTAAATATTATGAAAAAATAATAACACCAGACGCTATTTTTATCGGACATTCCCATTATGATCATTTAATGGATACAGTTCCATTACTAAAACATAAAAAAGATGAATCGGGATGTAATGTTCCTGTTTATGGGAGTATTACAACAAAGAATATCTTGCATGGATATAAAAATGAATGCGGTTGTTCAAACGGTGATGATAGTAAAAGATGGTCTTATAACTCCCAAATTGTTGAAACTCTAGGTAACTGGAAATCGGTAGAGACTATGAATTGCAAAAGACAAACTAGAGGAAGTAATTCTGATATCCACTACAAAGCTTATATCGCCGATCACGCAAATCATCTAGAATTAGGCCCGTTAAAATTTAAATTATTTGAAGGGGATGAGAAAAATCCTCTAGAGTATCCACCTAATATTGCATATGATTTTAGGGAGGGAGATACTTATCTGTACATTTTTAAACTCATAAAAGATTCCAAATCGGTCATTATAGCTATTGCAGGGGCTGCTACAAATGTAACAGCGAGTAAGGAAAATCCTGAAAATCAGGTATCTCAAGTTACAGATACGGTAGATGTGCTAATACTTTGTGTTCCGGGATGGAAATACAAAGAAGATTATCCTGGCAAACTTATTGATATCTTAAGACCAAAACATATATTACTCTCTCATTTTGATAACTTTTTTGATTCAAATCGGCATAAAGAAGTTATTGAGGATGTACCTTTATCAGATCTGGATAAATTCATACTACATTTACAAGACGATATTGAATCAATAGATGATTATGAGAGATTTGAAAATATTATAATTCCCGATGTTAACACCACTGTCTATTTGCAGTAATTAATAATGCACGGCTCTTGGAAGAGATTTTGCCTGTTTAACCCAATCTTCCACCTGTGATTCTGAAGGTAGTATTCTTACAAGTTTCTTATCTGTATTAACTTCTTCCATTTTCTTGTGTAAATTTGCAGCGTTTCTTTGAGCTAGCTCAGGAACAGTATCAACTCCGGATGCTTCGAGCAGGTCAGAGTATTCACTCCCAACTCCCTTAATCCTGGCAAGGTCTGCCTGATTAACCCATTCAAGTATTAGTTTTTCACTTATGCCAGTGTTTTCGGCAATTTCTTTTCTGCCTTTTTTAGTACCACCTTCTTTTAGAAGTGTTTCCTGAGTTTTAATTCCTGCATCAGATAATTTGCCGCCGTATGTAGGTCCAATTCCTTCTACTTCTGTGATTTTAGCCATCAATTTCCTCCATCTGAAAAATTTTAATAATTATAATCAATAAAATTTAATAACAAAATAAAATTATATTAATTGACATAAAATATCAGTAATTTTAATATAAACCTTATTTTGCAAGGGAGTCTATATATAAATTATGAGTAATTCTGAAGAGTTTAAAAAAGTAATTGATAAGGGCTATACATTCAAAGGGGATTATATAACACTCGGTGGTGCGATGTATGAGGGGCAGTGTATAAAGGATACTCTCGTTAAAGTTCCGCTTAAGACACTAAACAGACATGGGCTTATAGCCGGTGCAACCGGAACGGGTAAAACTAAAACACTTCAGGTGCTTGCTGAAAATTTATCGGATAAAAGCATACCGGTATTACTTATGGATTTAAAAGGTGATCTTAGTGGTCTTGCAAGGTCAAGCGCCGGTCATCCAAAAATCGATGAAAGACACGAACAAATAGGAATATCATGGAATCCAAGTGAATATCCTGTGGAGTTATTGACCATATCCAAACAAAATGGAGTAAGGCTTAGATCTACTGTCTCAGAATTCGGCCCCGTTCTATTTTCTAAAATACTTGATCTAAATGATACGCAGACGGGTGTTGTTTCTTTAATTTTTAAGTACTGTGATGATAATGGCCTTCCTCTGCTGGATTTAAAAGACTTTAAAAAAGCAGTTCAATATATAACAAATGAGGGCAAAAAAGAAATAGAAAAAGAATACGGGCGAATATCCACAGCGTCAACCGGAGCAATAATAAGAAAGATTATAGAAATAGAACAGCAGGGGGCAGAGCTGTTTTTTGGAGAAAAATCGTTTGAGGTAGATGACCTATTAAAGATCGATCAGAAGGGAAGGGGCAAGATTAATATACTAAGACTTACTGATATACAGGATAAACCAAAAATGTTTTCTACTTTTATGCTTAGCCTTCTAGCAGAAATTTATTCAAGTTTTCCTGAAGAAGGTGATCTTGATTGTCCAAAGCTTGTGATATTTATAGATGAAGCCCATCTGGTTTTTGATCAGGCATCAAGCGCACTGTTAGAACAGATTGAAATGATCATAAAGTTAATAAGATCAAAAGCTGTAGGCATTTATTTTTGTACTCAAACTCCAAGGGACATCCCAGATAGTGTACTAAGTCAGCTTGGAATGAAAGTACAGCATGCACTAAGGGCATTTACTGCAAAAGATAGAAAGACTATTAAAATGATTGCACAAAACTATCCGGATTCAAAATTCTATGATACCAACAAGGTGCTTACTTCTATGGGAATAGGAGAGGCTCTTATAACAGTTCTAAATGAAAAAGGTATTCCGACTCCACTTGCCGCCACACTACTACGGGCACCAAAATCTAGAATGGATATTCTTAGTAATTCTGAAATAACTCAAACCATAGATTCATCTAGACTGGTTAAAAAATACAATGAAACACTGGACAGAGAAAGTGCGTATGAAATGCTAGAAAGAAAAATACTCGACTTTAAAGAAGAAGAAAAACAAAAAGAAATAAAAAAACAGCAGGTAAAAATTGAAAAACAAAGAAAAAAGGAATCTAAAAGCTCAAGTATTATAAACAGTACTTTTGGAAGACAGATAGGCAGAACTGTCGCAAGAGAAGTAACCAGAGGCATATTGGGAGTACTAGGCCTGGGTGGCAAAACCAGAAGGAGGCGCAGGAAAAAACCGAGTTTCAGCTGGTTTTAGATTAGTCCTGGACCTGTACTTCGGAAGCCTCTACGATATTTCCTGTAGGATTTGGCATATCACCGTCTACTCTTACTTCCTGTCCTAATATTAAATCATCACAGGTTATATTATCATTGTCACTTTCCCTTTCTAAATCTGTAGAGCCATCAATCTGAACTGTTACATCTACATTATCAACCTCTACGTCGATTGATCCGTCATTATCAACACAGTTTATTGCAGTTATATCTCCAAAAAATATTACCATGACATCAAAATCCAAAGACACTGTTCCATTGTCAATTCTAACGTCTCCAAGATCAACATCTGCTCCGGGGAATATATTTACACTGAAGTTACCAAGGCTAACGCCTCCAGAGTCTAAGAATGTTACTACTTCCGGGCTTGCGTTAAAATCTCCTGCAAAAAAGAAGTTGCCCGATGAATCTGTGCTATCACTGGAGGTTACGTCCTCAGTATTAGTTATTTCTGCTGTAATCCCTTCAATACTAATTGATGGAATAATATCAATTATCTGTCCACTCATAGATTCCATCTCAGAAATACTGCCTCCACTGGAATCATCAGTGCTAAAATCTATATCACAACCGCCAACTGAAAAAAAAGATATAGTTAAAATTGCTACTATAGATACAAAAATTCTCTTATAAAATATCATAATCAATCTCCTATGTTAGTCCTCAAAGTTAAAGTATAACTTAAAATATTGTTTTGGAAAAGAATATTTCATGTTAAATTGCTAATAATTTAAAAATTATTATGAAGAATACTAAAAATGTACTGTTTATAAACCACTCTATAAGGCATGGAGGTCCAGGAAAGAGCCTTTTTTATATACTTAAATATCTGGACAGAGAAAAAATAAAACCATTTGTGTTAATTCCTGCAGATGATGTATTTTCTCAGGATCTTAAAAATGAAGGTATTTATAAAAATATCATTGTAGATAAGAGATTTCCAGAAAATGTGATGCGCCCAAGGCTTGGATTTAAATGGGATGCAGGCTCGGGGGCAAATATTAAATTTTATATTAGTATATTAGTAAATATATTTGATTTAATATCTTTTGTACTCACATCACGGTCTATACTCAAAAAGAATGATATTGATCTTGTCTATTGTAACGGAACGGTGGCAAAAATAGTTGGAGCATTTATAGGGCTATTAAACTGGAAACCTGTCATATGGCACGTAAGAAATATTCAGCTCAAGCTTCCTCTTATTTTTACTATGAACCTTCTTTCACTTTTACCGGTTATAAAGAAGATTATCTGTGTATCGATACCAACAGCAGCACAGTTTAAACTTTCTTCAGATAAAACAATAGTAATAAATAACGGAGTAGACATTCGTGATTTTAACGCCAGAAAAGTAAAAGCTGTACTAAGAGAAGAATATAAAGTTAAAAAAGAGCAGGTATTGATTGGTACGACTGGAAGAATTGTTCCAAGAAAAAAGTATGAAATATTTATAGATATTGCCAATAAATTAAAAGCTGACCGCAATGATCTGTTTAACAAAGTTATGTTCGTTATTGTAGGCAATACCCCTTATTATTTCAGGATAGATCAGTTAGAAGTACTTAAAAGGCAGGTTGCCGACAGCAAATTATCTAATAAATTTATTTTTACAGGCTACAAAGATGATGTGAGGTCGTATTTAAAAGATTTTGATATTTTTGTTTTAACTTCAGATTACCCAGATCCGTTTCCAAGATCAGTGATTGAAGCCATGTCATTTTCTAAACCAGTTGTTGGGTTTAATATAGGAGGAATTACAGAGTCTGTACTGAACAACGAAAACGGCTATCTGTGCGATCCTGGTGATCTGGATGAAATGACAGAAAGAATAATAGATCTTCTTGATAGTAAGAGCAAGAGAACAAAAATGGGAAATGCGGGACTAAAGAGAATTAAAAATCTGTATCTAGCTCCTGACAGGACAAAAGATATAGAAGATGAGATTATTAAAGTCCTTGGATAGAACTATTATTTATTGTCTTTTCTACTTCTAAAAATAAACCAAATAGGTACTCCCTCCAAATCATATTTTTCTCTGAACCTGTTTTCAAGGAAGCTTTTATAATGTTCGGGAAATCCTTTTGTTCTGTTAGTAAACATTACAAATGTAGGAGGGTTAACATTTGTCTGCGATATGTAATATATTTTTGTCTCCTTTCCTTTAAAAAGAGGGGGAGGGGTAGCCTGCATTAACTCTTTCAGATAATTATTAAGATTGTTCGTGTTTAGTTTTTGATTGAGATTTGAATATACCTGATCAATCTTAGAGAATATCTTGGTTACATTTTTTCCATTCAGTGCGGAGATGATTATTACAGGAGCATAATCGATACCTTTTAACTGTTCCAGTAATTTATCTTGTATACCAGGTGTCTGAGCCAGTTCTTCGGGTACCAGGTCCCATTTGTTTAGTAAAATAATACAGCCTTTACCCTTGGATTTTATAAGATCGGCAATCCTGCAGTCCTGATGTGTAGGTCCCTGCTGTCCATCTATCATAAGCAGTACAACATCTGATCTTTCTATTGTGCTTATGGCTTTTGATACGGTTATTTGTTCAAGTCTTTCATCTATCTTGGATCTTCTTCTTATTCCGGCAGTGTCGACAAACAGGTATTCTTTTTTGTGATATTTGATAATACAATCAATTGAATCTCTTGTTGTACCTGGAACAGGGCTTGTAATCATTCGGTCATCGCCGGAGAGTTTGTTGAGAAGGGTAGATTTACCAACGTTGGGTTTGCCAAGTATAGAGACCCTTATATGATCGGACTTTTCAAATTCAACTCTTTTTTGTGGAACGATTTCTACTATTCTGTCTAGCAGCGCATCTACATTTCTTCCGTGAGAAGCTGATATCATAAAAAAATCATCAACTCCGAGCTCGGCAAATTCATATAGACTTGATTCATGTTTTTCGTTATCTATTTTATTGATTGTGTATAGTACGGGTTTATTGGTTTTTCTAAGAAGCTCCATAACTTCTTTATCCTGCGGCATCAAACCTGCTTTACCATCTAATACTACTACTATCAGGTCAGCTTCACTAAGCGCAACATCAATTTGTTCTTTTACCAGTGCCAAAAAGTAATCTTTTGTATCGGGATCAAGTCCACCAGTATCTACAACCTGAAATTCCCTGCCGTCCCAGTCGGCATCGGCATATAGTCTGTCTCTGGTAACCCCCGGCATATCCTGCACAATGGCTTTTTGCATACCTGTTATTCTATTAAAAAGAGTAGACTTACCCACGTTGGGTCTGCCAACTATTGCTACAAGCGGTTTATAATTTGTATTCATATATAATATTATTAGAATCTACATTTATTAATTGTTAATATACCTAACCAAAATAATGAAAATTACAATTCTTGATAATAATGATTACTTTGATAAAGATGAAAAGAAAGAGATAAAATCTGATGTACTATTAATTCTTAAATTACTGGATCAGTCAAAAGATTGTCAGGTTTGTATTTCATTTATTAATGATTCAGCTATACGACTGTTGAATAAAACATATAGAAACATTAACAGAGCTACAGACGTACTATCTTTCCCACAGGACGGTCCTGATTTTTCTATTCTCGGTGATATTGTAATTTCAGTTGATACGGCAAAAAGGCACGCCGAGAGATATGCAAACAGTTTTGATGATGAGATAAAAAAATTATTAGTTCACGGCATACTCCACCTTTTAGGTTTTGATCATAAAAAGAAAAAAGAAACTATCGTGATGAGAGAAAAGGAAAAAGAACTACTGGTTAAGATCAAGGCTGAGGATTGATTTATCCATAGATTCTTCTATCTCTTCTAGTTCTTTTAGCGTTGGAAGATCTTTTAGATCTTTGAGCCCAAAAGTTTCCAGGAATTCACTTGTGGTTTCATAGATAAATGGTCTTCCGAGTACTTCCTTTCTGCCTGATATCTTTATATAGCCCCTTTCCAGAAGCATCCCGAATACTCCCGATGAGTCTACTCCTCTGATATGATCTACTTCTATTTTTGTTAAAGGCTGTTTATATGCGATTATGGATAAAACTTCAAGTGCAGCTCTACTTAGTCTAAAAGGTTTTTCATCCTTAAACTTAGCTATAAAAACGCTGTATTCAGGTCTTGTTCTAAATTGATAGCCTTCTGATACTTCTTCAAGGGTCATACCCCTGTTACTTTCTTTCCAGTAATCAATGAGATTGTTTAAAGCGTCTCTTATCTCTTTTTTATTGTTTTCTGTAAAGATTTTAGAAAGATCCTTAAGGCTTACAGGTCTTTCAGAAATAAATATTATAGATTCAATTGCTTTATCCAGATCAATGTTCTGCAATTTGAGCATCTCCTGCAAAAGTGATTTTAATATCCGAAAACTGCTCGGGCTGAATTACTGCTACTACCTGTTGTTTTATTAATTCTAAAAGGGCTAAAAATGTGGTAATTAATATGGATTTAGGACCGTTTATATCAAATAAATCAAAAAAAGAAAATGATTCATATTCTTCGAGTCTTTGTACTATTTCTTCCATCTTATCTTCTACAGTAATTATCTCAGGTTCAAATATCAAATTAGCTTCTTCTGTTTGAGAAGAGGTCTTTCTTTCCAGTACTGTTTTAAATGCATCTACAAGAGTCCATAGGTCAACCCTTATTGGATCCTGAAATTCTTGCAGGTCCATCGTTGTTAATTCATCAAACTTGCGTGTATAAATATCTCTTCCTAAAAGGTCAAGAGAAAATAACTGATAAGAAGCGTCTTTATATCTCTGATATTCTATTAGTCTTTTTACCAGTTCTTCTCTTGGGTCTTGTCCTTCTTCCTCTTCTTCAAGCTGAGGTTTTGGAAGGAGCATTCGGGATTTTATGTAACCAAGCTCAGCAGCCATCTTTAAGTAATCTCCCACTATATCGAGATTCAGGTCTTTCATTAAATCGATATACTGATTGTACTGTTCGGATATTAGAGCAATTGGAATATCATAAATATCAATTTCATGTTTTTTTATTAAATGCAGAAGAAGGTCTAAAGGGCCTTCAAAGGATTCCAGTTGTACAGTACAGGATTCTAGTATTTCAGTTTCCATATTATTGATTGGTTAAAAATTGTATTAAGTAACTAAGGTAATAATAATCAAAACCTGTTATCAATTTACTAAGTATTGAAATGGGATACCATAAAAACTTTCCAAACAGACTACCTGCGAATATAAAAATTATGATTAAGAAAAAGAAACCATATTGTTCGAGTTTGCCATAAGCATCGGCAAACCTTCGGGGTAAATAAGCATACAGAACTCTGGAGCCGTCCAGTGGAGGTATTGGTATCATATTAAACACAGCTAGAGCAATTCCAAACACTACATTTAGTATTAATATTAAAACTAATGTGTTATATGCCCCGCCATTTGTTTCAACAGAAAAAGATGGATCGGAAAGTATAAACTTGAGTGCTAGTCCGGCAACTATGGCTGTAATTATATTAGAAATAGGTCCGGCAATGGCAACAAGCATCATGCCTTTCTCAGGGTCTTTGAAATTAAGAGGATTTACTGGTACTGGTCTTGCCCAACCAAATCCTGCAAGGAACATCATTATTGTTCCAATTGGATCCAGGTGCATTATGGGATTTAAAGTCAGTCTTCCCTGAAGGGCGGCAGTATCATCTCCAAGCTTAAAAGCAACAAGCGCATGACAGTACTCGTGAATTGTGAGGGCAAACAGTATTACAGGTGCTGCTATTATTATAAAATTTAGATTAATATCCATATCCTACGCTCTTGGATGATGCTTGCTGTGTATGTCTTTTAACCTCTTAACATCAATGTGCGTGTATATCTGGGTGCTTGAAATATCAGAATGTCCCAAAAGTATTTGTATAGTCCTAAGATCAGCGCCTCTCTCTAATAAATGTGATGCAAAAGTATGTCTGATAGTATGGGGCGTTACTACTTTATTTATACCTGATTTTATAACATATTGTCTAAGAATTTTCCAAAAACCCTGACGGGTCATATTTTTTCCATTTCTATTTAAAAACAGATAGTCTGATGTTTTACCTTTTAATAGTTTTTCTCTTGTATCTTGAAGGTATGATCTGATTTTATCAATGGCAATTCTGCCAAGCGGTACAATCCTTTCTTTAGAACCCTTGCCCATCACCATAATACAGCCCATTTCAAAGTTAATGCTGTTTAATTTCAGATTAATAAGCTCCGATACCCTTATTCCGCTTCCATATAATACTTCAAGCATTACCGAGTCTCTCTGCCCTATAGTGGTCTCTGTATCCGGTGATTTTAAAAGAACTTCGGTGTCTTCCAATGTAAGTATATCCGGAAGGGTTACACTTAATTTAGGTGTTTTTATATTTACTGTAGGATCTTCAGTAATAATCTTTTCTATAAGCAGATATTTGAAAAACTGCTTAATAGAGACTATATATCTTGCAATAGTCTTTGGCTTAGAGTTTTTATCTTTTAATATGGTTAGAAAATCCAAAATATGAGAGTGCGTTATATCTGCAAGATTATTGATATTTTTTTGTTTTAGGTATAAAACAAACTTTTTGCAGTCTCTTATGTATGATTCAAGTGTATTATCTGATAAACCTTTAATGACAGCAAGGTAAGAGTAATAAGAATCTACATATTCTTCCATATAAAAGAGCTATTTATGTTCCCATATCCCAGGAGTTTAAGTATTTGTCCTGTTCTGGTGTTAGTTTATCTATTTTAACATTTAGTGCTTTTAATTTTAGATCAGCAACTGAACTATCTACCTTTGGAGGAACATCGTATACTATGTTTTCGAGTTTCTTTGCATTTTTAACCATATACTCGGCGCATAAGGCCTGATTTGCAAAGCTCATGTCCATAACGCTTGATGGATGACCTTCGGCAGCTGCAAGATTAATTAGTCTTCCTTCACCTAGAACATTAATTCTTTTACCATTTTTAAGTGTATATTCCTTTACATATTCTCTTATGTCTCTTGTAGATTTGGAAATTTTCTTAAGTCCATCAAGGTCGAGCTCAACATTAAAATGACCTGAATTTGCAACAATTGCTCCGTCTTTCATATTTGGAAAATGCTCTCTTCTTATTACATTAATGTTTCCTGTAACAGTGCAGAAAAAGTCACCAAGTTTGGCAGCATCTGCGATAGGCATAACTCTAAATCCATCCATAACAGCTTCAAGACCGGCTAATTGGTCAATCTCTGTGACTATCACATTTGCGCCTAGCCCTCTGGCTCTCATTGCAAGACCCTTACCGCACCAGCCGTAGCCGCATACCACAAATGTAGAACCTGAAATAAGTCTGTTTGTAGCCCTTATTATGCCGTCAAGTGTGCTTTGTCCTGTACCGTATCTGTTATCAAATAAATGTTTTGTATTAGCGTCATTTACAGCAACTATCGGATATTTTAGTATATTGTTCTTGGACATGCTTTTTAGACGGATAACACCAGTGGTTGTTTCTTCGGTTCCACCTATAACGCCTTCTAGTACGTCTTTTCTCGTTGTATGTATTGTCGATACCAGATCAGCGCCGTCATCCATTGTAATTTGAGGTTTTTGATCCAGCGCACTATTAATATGGTTGTAATATACTTTTGTGTTCTCGCCTTTAATGGCAAATACTGAAATTTTATGATTTTTTACAAGATGCGCAGCTACATCATCCTGGGTACTTAGAGGATTAGAAGCACATAGAGCAACGTTTGCACCACCTTCTTTTAGTGTAATAGCAAGGTTGCCTGTTTCAGTTGTTACATGCAGACATGCAGCAATTGTAATTCCTTTAAGTGGTTTTTGTTTTTTAAATCTTTGTTGAATTTGAGAGAGTACAGGCATTTCCTGAAAAGCCCATTCGCTTCTTAATTTACCTTCTTTTGCTAGTGCTAAATCTTTAACATCGTGCTGCATGATTTCCTCCAAATAGTTATATAAGTAATTAGGTTGTTTTTTAGATGTTGAATTATCTTATAGCTGTATTTAATTCTTCGGTCTTGTCTGTTTTTTCCCATGTAAATCCTTCACCTGTTCTACCAAAATGACCATATGCTGCAGTTTCTGAGTATATTGGTCTAAGAAGGTTAAGTGATTTAATAATTCCGGAGGGTTTTAGATCGAATACCTCTCTCACTACCTCTGATATCTTATCTTCGGATACTTTTGAGGTTCCAAATGTATCTATCATCACTGAAACCGGATCGGCTACGCCTATTGCATAGGCAAGCTGTACTTCGCATTCATTTGCAATTCCAGAGGCTACTATGTTCTTTGCCACATATCTTGCCATATAAGCTGCACTTCTGTCTACTTTTGATGGGTCTTTACCGGAAAATGCTCCGCCTCCGTGCCTTGCCCAGCCGCCATAGGTATCTATAATAATTTTTCTTCCAGTTAGGCCTGCATCACCCATTGGGCCGCCTGTTACGAATCTGCCGGTTGGGTTTACAAATATTTTAGTATTCTTGGTTAATAACTTTTTATCTATACTTGCCTTTATTACCTCTTCATAAATCCCATCATATATATCTTTATTTGAAACTTCATCTGAATGCTGAGAGGAAATTACAACTGCATCTATAGCAACAGGTTTGTTATCTTCATATCTTACTGTCACCTGAGTCTTCCCATCTGATCTGAGAAACGATAACGTTCCGTCCTTTCTTACCTGAGATAGTCTTTTTGCAAGCTTCTGAGCATACATGATAGGGGAGGGCATAAGAACATCGGTTTCGTCAGTTGCATATCCAAACATAAGCCCCTGATCTCCTGCACCCTGTTCTTTTTGCGAGTTTTCATCAACTCCCATTGCAATATCTTGTGATTGTCCGTCCAGAGTGACCATAACAGCACATGTATCACAATCAAAACCCATGTTACTGTCTGTATAACCAATGTCTCTTATTTTTTCCCTTACTATATGTGGATAATCAATTATGGAGTTTGTAGTGATTTCACCTGCAAGTACTACCAGGCCTGTGGTTATTAAGGTCTCGCATGCTACACGGCTGTGTTTATCGCCACTTAGAGCGGCATCGAGTATGGAATCAGAAATCTGATCGGCCATTTTATCCGGATGACCTTCAGTTACTGATTCTGATGTAAATATAAAGTTTCCTTTTGGCATAGTTAATAAGTTTAAATTATGATGTTAGTATAAAGCCGACTAATATATCTTTTTGGGACATCAAGTCAAGTAACCAGGCTGTCTCATTATATACAATGATATACCATGGAAAACACATATAATACCAGATTAATTGCATATGAACTGCTAATCAGAATAACAATCAAAAAAGCATATCCTGATATTGTCTTAAATCAGTATTTATCTAAAAATAAAAATATAATATCAAAAGATATTAAACTTATTACTGAATTAGTTTACGGAACTATAAGATGGAAAAAAAAGTTAAGTTATGTACTAAATTTATTTATAAAACATAAGCTTAAAAGCAGTAAAATTGAGCTTGTATTACTTATGGGTATTTATCAGATTCTGTATTTGGATTCTGTACCGGATCATGCATCAATTAATGAGACAGTTAAAGTGGCTAAGGCAAAGTTTGATTATAAGATAAAAAATTTGGTAAATGCTGTTCTTAGAGAAGTAATCAGAAATAAAGAATTGATAGAGTATCCCGATAAATCAGATATATCCGAATACCTCTCAATTAACTATTCATATCCTAAATGGCTGATAATTAAATGGACCGAATCTTATGGTGAAGAATTAACGGAAAAGATCTGCGCAGGATTAAATAATCATGGCCTACCAATTATACGGGTAAACAATAACCTTATATCGACAGATAAATTCGCAAAACTTATTAAAGATCATAACCCTCAAAATACCTTTTTTTCGGATCACGGTTTATATGTTGAAAATTTAAATGTACTCATAAATTCTGATTTGTATAATAATGGTTATTTTTCCATTCAGGATGAATCATCACAGCTTGTATCTATAATTTTAGATCCTAAACCAGGTGAAACAATTTTTGATTCATGTAGCGCTCCCGGTACAAAATCAAACCATATTGCTGAAATTATGAAAAATCGAGGAAAAATAATTTCATGCGATATCAACAAGGAAAGGCTGAATTTAGTTCTACAAGATTCAAAGAGGCTTAAAAATAGCATTATCTTTACCAGATGTTCAGATGCAAAAGATATAGTCTTTGATGATAATATTCAATTTGACCGAATACTGGTTGATGCCCCATGCTCAGGACTTGGTACAATAAAAAATAATCCGGATATAAAATGGAATAAAAATCCAGATGGTATTGTACAATTATCGTCCATACAGTTAGAGATATTAAACAATGTATCCAGGTATCTTAAGACAGGTGGAACGTTGGTTTATTCAGTATGTACTTTAATGAGAGAGGAAAATGAACACGTATGTGAATTATTTTTAAAACAAAACACTAAATTTAGGATTGACAGTACTGTGAGTAATAAATACGAAAAAATAAATAGACTTTTAGATAGAAATGGTTATTTTAGTTCGCTTAATGAGTTAGATAAAATGGATGGTTTCTTTATAGCTAAATTTCAAAAAATATAAAATGAGCAAAGATAATAAAAAACTTATAGCCCCTTCCATATTGGCTGCCGACCTTGTAAGACTTGGTGAAGAAATAACCGCTGTTAAGCAGGCAGGAGTTGACTGGATACATGTTGATGTGATGGACGGTCATTATGTGCCAAATATAAGCCTTGGAATACCTGAGGTTATGTCAATTGCAAAAATTGATCCTCCTCCAATGGATATTCATCTTATGATAGATAACCCTGATGATTTCGTAGAGGTATTCATTGATGCAGGCGCACCCCATGTAAAACTGGTTACAGTTCAAATTGAGGCTACTAAACTACTGCACAGTACTATTCAAAAGATTAAGAATAAGGGAGTTATGGCTGGGATAGCTGTAAATCCTACTACTCCAATTTCAGCATTGGAAGAAGTGCTGGAGCTTGTAGACCTCATACTTGTTATGACAGTGGAGCCTGGATTTGCCGGACAAAAGTTCATACCCTCAATGTTGCCAAAAATTAAAAAATTAAGAAATATAATTGATAAACTTGATAATAAACCTCTTATTGAGGTTGATGGCGGAATAAAGCTCAATAATATTGAAGAGATTGCAAATTACGGTCCCGATGTATTTGTTTCGGGCTCGGGTATTTTTGCATCAGATGATTACGCTCAGACCATCTCAGATATGAGAGAGTTAATCGATAATTAATTATATATAATATCTTTGATCTATAATAAATGTTCAAAGAAGACTCCTATATAAAGAGTATTGAGAAATACTTTTTAAACCATCTTGGAAAGGGAATAATGATTTCATACTCGGATTATGAGCTCATACAAAGATGGAAGGACAGACAAATACCGTATGAAGTTATTATAGAAGGGATTAGTAATGCCTTTTCAGATTCTAAAAACTTCGACAGTCTAAACAATAAAACAAAGATAAGAAATCTTGGTTATATTATAAGCTACATAGATAAGTCAATAGAAATATATTCCGGACTAAAACATATTGATATCTCTAATGATGAAAAAAGTACCAATAGTTATGTTGATAAAATAATTTCTAAAATAGGTGCCGGAATCAATCATTTAGATGATGATAATCTCATATCTACAATAAATTCTTATAAAGAGAACATAGCGAGTTTAAAATGTGATGATCATACTCAAATATATGCACTGGTAAGGGAAAAAGAATTAGAATTATATAACAGAATATTTAATTTGCTTTCACAATTAGAAAAAAATACAATTATTGATAAAGCAAAGAGCAATATTAAGAATCGTGATAACATGACTCAAGAGGCTTATGATAAAAGTATTACTTCTTTTAGAAATATGTTGATAAAAAAAAGGTTTAACTTAGAATTTTTAAACTGATATGCCAAGGACTTCAAAGACCAAGAAAAAAAAGCAGTATGGATGCGAACAATGTTTTGGAAATGGTTATGAGCTAAAGCCAGAAGGTAAGTATTCAGTTGCACAGGTATGTAGCTGCCTTAAATGTGACCAATGCTCCGGTACAGGCAAGAAACAGTATTATAAAGATAGTGGGTATAGCTATTTAAAACCATGTGAGCAGTGCGGTTACCTTCATAAAAATGTTAAACTGTATAATCTGGCCGCTATACCATCAAAATATTATTCAGTGTCAGAAGTTAGCACTTTTAATCCAAGACATGACACCCATCAGGATGCTCTTATTTATGTGAAACAATTCGTTGATCAGTATCCTCATCATAAAGGATTTCTGCTAATGGGAGCCTCTGGGCTTGGTAAAACACATTTGGCTATATGTGCAATTTCTGAACTTACACTGGAAAAAGGCGTAAAGTGTCTTTTTGTAGACTTTTTTGATCTTTTAAACGACTTAAAATCAGCATATTCAGAGGGTAGACCGGAAAATCAGGTTATAAATCCACTGATAGACACGGACGTACTCGTAATAGATGAACTTGGTAAGGGAAGGGCTAACGAATGGGAGCTAGGAGTACTGGATCAGCTTATATCCAAAAGATACAATTCTACAAAGATTACTGTTATTACTACAAACTTTGTAACAAAAGATATAAATGTGAATTTAAATAGAGATAGTAAAGAAATCCTAGAATACAGAGTAGGGGAGCGAATATCGTCTAGACTCTTTGATATGTGCAGTTTTTTCTACTTAGAAGGCAGGGATTTTAGAAGAATGAATAAAAAAAATTAAAAATCCCAGAATTCTGAATAATTATTTTTAACAATATCTATAGTATTATCAGCTTTTGTGGGTTCTGTTATTTTATGATCCCTATTGCCATCATAATTTATTAAAGTATCAAATACCTTTTGTGTACAATCTGCAAGACCTTGTAGATTATAACCACCTTCTAATATTAATAATAAGTTTCCTTCACAACACTGCTCTGAAAGATTAATAACTATTTCTGTGAGTTTTGAAAACCCCTCGGTTGAGACATTCATGCCGCCTAAAGGGTCTTCAATAAAAGAATCAAAACCAGCTGAAACAATAATAAACTGAGGGTTAAATTGCGAAGTTATTGGTATTAAAAGTTCGTTGAATATTTTAATGTATTCACTATCACCCATACCAATTTCAATTGGCACATTTACAGTATAACCAGCACCATCATCTATTCCTAATTCTTCAAGAGAACCCGTACCGGGGTAAAACGGAAACTGATGAGTAGAAAAGAAAAGTACCTCTTTAGATGATTCAAATATATGTTGAGTGCCGTTACCATGGTGAACATCCCAGTCTATAATCAAGATTCTCTCAAAGCCTTTAGATCTTAAATATCCTGCACCTACTGCTGCATGATTAAAAAGACAGAACCCCATAGATCTATCGGGCTCTGCATGATGTCCAGGGGGACGCTCTATACAAAATGCAGTATCTATGTCATTTTGAATTATTTTATCGATTGACTGTAATACTCCACCTGAGGCGCGCATTGCTGAATCGAATGAAAAAGCATTTGTAGATGTATCCTGATCGAGAAATACTTTTTCCTTGCCTTTTGTTTTTTCTATTATTTGAAAATATTTTTCTGTGTGAACTCTTGTAATATCTTCTTTCTTTGCATCTCTTGGCTCTAAGAAAGTTAAATGATTTATTAATCCTGTTTCGTTTAACATGTCATTTATAACATACACCCTGTCGGGAGATTCCGGATGGTCGAAGGAGTTTATATGTTTTACAAATAATTCGTCTATTACTAGTCCGACTTTTCTCATTTAGTTTATATTTTATGGAAGTTTGAATCAGTTTCAATCAATAACTTTTTAATAGCTCCTACTAAATAAATTGAACCTGTAATACAAAGAGGGGACGTATCATTAATAAGTCTATTAAAAGCAGTCTTGTAATTATCAATAGTTTCGAAATTACAGTTAAGTTCTTTACATATTTCACTCAATTCACCAGTATCTGCTTCTTTTTGAGAAAATCCATTTGTGATAATAATTGTATTAGATATGGCTGCAATATTTTTAATGAAGATAGTGTGTTGTTTATCATCTAACATTCCAATTAAAAAATCAAAAGAAGTATCTGGATAGAGTTGTTTAAGAGAATGAATTAATACATTTGAAGATTCTTCATTATGAGCACAGTCCAAAATAACAGGTCTTTTCTCATCTAGAATTTCAAATCTACCCGGCCAGTTAATTTTTTGTAATCCTTTTCTGATGGATGCTTCAGATATATTATATTTATACTTATTAATTAATATATCTAATGTTTTTAAAGCAACGCATATATTTTCTACTTGAAACTTTCCACTAAGATTTGAACTTAGGTTATCAAGAAATGATGATCTGCTTTTATAAGAAAAATTATCCGTAGAGCTTCCATCAGTATTAAATTCGGTTCCATATATATATAATGGTGCAGAGCATGAATATGCTTTTCTGATTATTGGTTCTATTGATTTATTACTGCATGCAGTTACGACCGGTATGTTATTTTTAATTATCTCTGCTTTTTCTTGAGCGATTTCGCTTAGAGTACTGCCCAAATATTCCATGTGATCAAAGGATATATTTGTAATAACAGACACAAGGGGTGTTACTACATTTGTAGCATCCCACCTTCCACCCATGCCAACTTCTAATACGGCAATATCAATTTTAAATACGCTGAAATATATAAAAGAAAGTGTAGTAATAAATTCAAAATAACTAAGTCTGATATTATGTTTCTCTAATATGATCCTAAGATACTTGATAAGACCTTCAAGGTCAGAGTCACTAATAGTAGAATTGTTTATTGATATTCTTTCATTAACTTTTATTAAATGAGGAGAAGTATAAAGACCTGTCTTAATATCGCTTTGTATCAGTACGGATGCAACTGCTGCTGATACTGAACCTTTACCGTTGGTTCCGCCTATAATTATTGACTTAAATGTATTTTGGGGGTTTCCCAAAAGTTCTAGAACATTAGTTATTCTTTGTAATCCAGGTTTAATATTGTGCAGACCCAGAGAGTTTAAATAAGCTAATTGTTCATTTTGTTGCATGTAGTTAATATAATATGAATCAATAGACCGTTATCCAGGTGGCCAGTTCATCTTTCTTCCTCCTAAGAGATGAAAGTGTACGTGCCATACGGACTGACCAGCTTGCAGACCTGAATTTAAGACTAGTCTGAATCCTTTCTCATCTAATCCTTTTTCGTTTGCAATATTTCTTGCAACCTTTGTAAGATGTCCCATAAGTAGAGTGTCTGATTCATCACTTTCTACAAGTGATCTGATGTGCTTTTTGGGTATAACTAATATGTGAGTTGGTGCCTGTGGGTTAATATCATGGAATGCTATACTTTTATCATCCTCATAAACAGTATTAGATGGTATTTCTTTTTTAATTATTTTACAAAATATGCAGTCATCCATTAATATCTCCAAAATTATTTTTCTAGTACCACTACAGCAACTGTATATTCACCATCGTGAGTGATTGTAACATTTATAGTAGTAATTTCTTTATCGTTAATTATTTTTAGCGCATTTCCATGTAAATTGACCTGAGGTCTACCAGAAATTTCTCTAAGTATTTCAATTTCTTTGAATTTTAGGTTTCCTCTTCCGTGGGCTTTTATTAATGCCTCCTTTGCAGCAAAAGTTGACGCAAAGCGAAGATATTGGTTTTTATGTTTACTGCAATATTGAATTTCATTCTCTGTAAATAATTTTGCAGTGAATTTTTTATCCCATTTATCTATTATGTGTTTAATCCTTTCAATCTTAACTAAATCTACTCCAAGACCATCGATCATATTAAGTTTTACCTGTACAAAGCTGTTTCATTTCTTTAACCGCTCTTTCTATACCTACTATTACTGATCTGCAAATGATATTATATCCTATATTGAGTTCTTCTATTTTATTTATTTCGGCAATTTTACTTGTGTTGCTGTAATCAAGCCCGTGTCCTGCAGCTACTCTTAGATCTAGTTCAGAAGCATAATTAACAGAGTTTATTATTTCGTTTAGTTCAAAGTTTTGTTGTTCTTCATTTATACTATCTGCATATTTGCCGGTATGTATTTCAACCATATCAGACATAAGTTGTTTAGATGCATCAATTTGTTTTGTGTCAGGATCAATAAACAGACTTGTTATAATTGCTGAATCCTTGAGGCTTTTAACAATATTTCCAATAGTTTTTTTATTGCATATTACATCCAGGCCACCTTCGGTAGTAAGTTCCTGCCTTTTTTCAGGCACAAGCGTAACCATATCGGGTTTTATTTGAAGTGCTATCTTTAACATTTGTTTGGTTGGGGCCATCTCAAGGTTAAGTTTGGTTTTAACAGTCTTTTTCAATATTTTTACGTCTCTTTCCTGGATGTGTCTTCGGTCTTCTCGAAGATGAACGACGATACCATCCGCACCTGCAAGTTCACTAAGGTAAGCAGCAAAAACCGGATCTGGTTCATGGCCCAGTCTTGCTTGTCTTAAAGTAGCCACATGATCAATATTTACATTCAGGTTAGGCATCGTAATTGACTCCAATTTCTTTATTAATGATGTTAGCTAATTCAGATGCAATCTCTTGTATTGATTGTTCATTCTCTCCTTCAACCATAACTCTTGCAAGCTGTTCTGTACCAGAATATCTAAGGTTAATTCTTCCGTTTTTACCCAGCATCTTATTGCACTTGCAAAGTGATTCATTCAAATTTGATATTGTTTCAAAGGGGGGTTTATCTTTTACTTTAATATTAACAAGAGTTTGTGGATATAAGTTTAAGATATTTGATAGATCAGATAACGTTTTATTATTCTTTTTCATTATAGATAGGATCTGTAGTGCAGATAGTATGCCGTCACCTGTTGTTGAATGCTCCATAAATACATAGTGACCGGATTTTTCACCACCAAACATTGAATTACATTTTTTCATTTGATCAACAACATATTTGTCTCCAACATCTGTTAAAATGAATTTTGCATTCTTGCTATCTACATAGTTTTGTAGCGCCATATTGCTCATCTGCGTAAAAACAAATATATCATCTTTTATGTCTTTTTGAGATAGCATTTCATTTATACATAGTGCAATTACTCTGTCCCCATCAACTACATCTCCATGGTGGTCAACAAATACGCATCTATCTGCATCACCATCGAGTGCAATTCCGATATCTGAGCCGGTTTCAATTACTTTTTTACAAAGCTCCTTTGGAAAAAGAGCACCGCAATTGAGATTTATATTTTTCCCGTCAGGGTTATCCGAAAGTACTGTAACTTGGGCACCAAGCTCTTTAAGTATTTGCGGACAGACCTTGTATCCTGCCCCATTTGCACAATCAACAACTATTTTTAAATCAGATAAATTATGATTATTTGGAAAAGTATTTTTTAAATATGATACATATCTAAAAGAAGCATCATCAATTCTATGAGCTTTTCCAATTTGTGAATGATCAATTTGTTGGTATTTCTTATTCACTAAAATATCTTCTATTATATTTTCAGCAATATCTTCTAATTTAAAGCCGTCGGAGCCAAAGAATTTAATTCCATTATCGGTATAAGGATTATGTGATGCTGATATAACTACACCTGCATCTGCATTAATATTGCGTGTAAGATAGGCTATAGCGGGAGTGGGTAGTGGCCCTACAAGGTAAACAGAAGCACCCATAGAGATAAAACCTGCAGACAGTGCCTGTTCGAACATATAACCCGAGAGTCTAGTATCCTTACCAATCAGAATTTTGGGAGATTTAATGCGAAGGTTAATTCGTAGATAATGAACAAGAGATTTGCCCAGTTTAAGAACTGTCTCCGGCGTCATAGGTTCTGTATTTGCAAGTCCTCTTACTCCGTCTGTTCCAAATATTTTCATCTTGATATTATTGTTTAATTATAATATCCACGGTCCCCGGCGTTATTTGTTCGAGGTTAATGTCTTCAGAGTTTGGATAATCTACTTTTAGTTTGATTTTATGTTTCATGTTTGTTTGAGAAAGTATATTTTTTATAGACGAAGTAATTTTAATATCTTCGCTTTTTAATTCTTTAATCTTGCTATAAGGCCCTTTAAATAGAATATCAACTGTTTGTGTTCCTATGATTTCTATAATTTTATTATTAGTATCTATAATACTTATACCAAGTTCTTTAAATTCTTTTTCTATCATTGTTTCTTGTATATCAACTGTGATTTTAACTACTTCTTTATTGTCTTCTATAGTTATCAGCGGACTATTAGCTTTTAAAGGTACTTCAATTGTAAAATTTGTTTTTTCTCCTTCTATTTTGATTTCATCAGTATTTATAGAGTCTAATTTAGATATAAGATCTTTTGGGCCACCAATTTTTACTGTATTAGGCTCTACTTTTGGAGTACCAATAAGCTCATATCCAATGTCAGGTAGACCAATATTTGGTTTAACCTTAACTCTTTTAGTTATAAGATTATCGACCTGAACATCTATTTCAGAAGGGCTTATTCCCAGTATTTGCACTCCAGGAATTCTTATTTGCTGAGGTCTTATATTAAATTTAGATAAACCCTTATTTACATTTGTAAGTGGGACGGGGTAAGAGTAGTTATCGGTTTTAAGGATAGACAGTTTAGTTCTCGAACCTCTTATTCTCATATTTAAGGCTTCAGGCGGGTTGTTTGTAATTATAAGTTCAGGAGAGAGGTCATTGTACTGAATATCTATTGATATGTCTTTTTCTATATCTTGCTCAAAATTAGCAATAATCCATAAAATTAATGCTATGGTTATTGCTAATATTTTTTTGCCTATATTATTAGTTATATATTCTTTCATTTATATTAATTATTTATTTAGCTCTAGAATTTCTAATAGTTTTTGATTTAAGGATGATGCATCCATTGCTCTTATTAATTCACCCTGACTAGCTAGTGATATTTTGGAAGTTTCTTCAGAAACTATAACTACAACACAGTCTGTTTCTCTTGTTACACCAATTGCAGCGCGATGTCTGGTACCAAGATCTTTATCAAGGTCGGGATCTGTGGCCAAAGGGAAAAATGATCCGGCAGATAGAATTTTTTCATTACTTACTATGATTGCTCCATCATGCAGGGGAGAAGCTGGATTGAAGATACTTATTATTAACTGAGTAGATAGTATTGCGTCAATTTCCGTTCCAATCTCAACAAAATCTCCAAGATTATTATTCCTTTCAATAGCTATCAGTGCGCCAATTTTATTGTTTGATAAATAGCTAGCTGATTTTACTATTTCATCAACTATACTCTTATTGGACTTAACCGGATGAAAATGCAGAAGAAAAGGGCTTCTTCCTATAGCGGCCAGAACCCTGCGAAGGTCATGTTGAAATAGAATTACGGCAATGAGGATAATAAAGCTAAGGAAATTACCCAAGAGCCAGTTTATTGTAAAAAGATCGAAATTTTGAGATAGAAAGTAAATAATAACTAGTGACAATAGACCGAATATCATCTGTACAGCCCTTGTACCCTCTATAAAGCGCAGAACAAAGTAAATGATAAAGGCCACAAAGACTATATCTAATGTGTCTTGTACATATCTGTAATTTGATATAAATTCAAACATTTATTCTATTGAATATTTATTACCGCTTCGGTCATTTTAACAGCTGTTTTCATTTTCTTTACATCATGAACTCTAACTATATCTGCACCATTTAGTATAGAAATAACAACTGTAGCAAAAGTTCCGTCCGATTTTATTTCTAAACTATCCGTACCTAATGTTTTACCAATAAATGATTTCATGGACGTTCCAACTAAAATTTTTTTATTTAATTTTTTAAAAACAGGCAATGATTTTAACAATAATAAATTATCTTTTACTGATTTTCCAAAACCAAATCCCGGATCAATGTATATATTATCAGAATTTATTCCTTTATGTTC
Organism: Thermodesulfobacteriota bacterium; assembly: GCA_041572575.1. Classification (GTDB taxonomy): domain Bacteria; phylum Desulfobacterota_D; class UBA1144; order Nemesobacterales; family N074bin48; genus N074bin48. The sequence goes on along the minus strand of JBFFSH010000020.1, from coordinate 8,454 downwards.
GCATAATTTAATAGAATCTTGTAAATAATTATAAATATTCAATATTAAATCATCATAATTTATCTTTGTTTGCATATCCACGGGTCTTGATGATGTATGGCATAAAACTATTGATGCATTATATTTTGAAACAATATCTGCGATCTGGGGCTCAAAATTAAGACCACTTATATCATTAACTATTGATGCACCGTTATCTAAAGCCTGTCTTGCTACTTGTGCTTTTGTTGTATCTACAGATATGGGAATTTTAAATTTTTTATTAATTTCAGCTATTACAGGAATTACTCTGTTAAGCTCATCGTTTTCACTAACCGGGTTAGAACCGGGTCTGGTTGACTCTCCTCCAATATCAATAATATCTGCACCATCTTCAATAAGTTGTTCACTATGTTTAAGGGCATTATTTAATGATATATACTTTCCTCCATCATAAAAAGAGTCGGGAGTTACGTTCAATATGCCCATTATGAGGGTTCTATTTTGTTTTAATAAACCGCTTATCATATATTGATAAAAATATACAACTGTACTAAATATATTACAGAAGAAAAGGCAATAATACTTTAATTGGATGCAGATTAATGAAGTAAAACTAATTTATGTACTAACAGTACCACCAAACATGTTGTTACTGGGATCAAAGCCTTTTACAAGGCTTTCAAGCTCTTTACTGTCTACTACTTCCTTGTCAAGAAGCATATCAGCTAATTTATGAAGCAGATTGATATTATCTTTTAAAAGTTTAGCTGCTTTATCATAGTTAGTACTTACAATACTTTTTATTTCATTATCAATTTGCAGGGCGGTAGTTTCGCTGTAGTTATTATGTTTTGACATTTCTTTTCCTAAAAATACCTGCTCATCTGATTTTCCAAGCTTAACCGGCCCAAGCTCTTCACTCATTCCCCATTCGCAAACCATTTTTCTTGCTATATCAGTGGCTACCTCAAGGTCATTGGCAGCGCCACTGGTTCTCTCATTAAATATAATCTCTTCAGCTGCACGGCCTCCCAGAAGAACCATAATTCTTTTATTAAGATAGGATTTAGAATGAGTATATTTATCTTCAATTGGCAGCTGCTGTGTTACGCCAAGAGCCAGACCTCTTGGGATGATGGTTACCTTGTGTATGGGATCAGATCCAGGAGTGAGTTTGGCTACTAGGGCGTGACCACCTTCATGATAAGCAGTAATTTTCTTTTCATCATCACTAATTATCATGCTTCTTCTTTCAACACCCATTAAGACTTTATCCTTTGCAAATTCAAAGTCGTCCATTGTGATTTTATGATTACCAATTCTTGCCGCATGAAGGGCTGATTCGTTAACAAGGTTTTCAAGGTCTGCACCTGATAGTCCTGGTGTTGATCTGGCAATTACCGCAAGGTCTATATCATCATCAAGAGGATTATTTTTTACGTGTACATTCAAGATTTCCTGTCTGCCTCTCACATCGGGTCTGGGAACTATTACCTGTCTGTCAAATCTGCCAGGTCTTAGAAGAGCTGGATCAAGTACATCAGGTCTGTTTGTGGCTGCCATAACAATAATTCCTTCGTTTGATTCAAACCCGTCCATTTCTACAAGTAACTGGTTTAAAGTCTGTTCTCTTTCGTCATGACCACCGCCTAGTCCGGCACCCCTGTGTCTTCCTACGGCATCAAGTTCATCTACAAATATTATACAGGGAGCGTTTTTCTTGGCCTGTATGAACAAGTCTCTTACCCTAGAAGCGCCAACTCCGACAAACATCTCTACGAAGTCACTACCACTTATAATAAAAAACGGTACACCAGCCTCTCCGGCTATGGCTTTTGCAAGTAATGTTTTACCTGTTCCCGGAGGTCCTACTAAAAGTACGCCCTTTGGTATCCTTCCACCAAGGTCGGTGAATTTTTTAGGGCTCTTTAAAAAATCTACTATTTCCTTAACTTCTTCCTTAGCTTCGTCGATGCCGGCAACGTCTTTAAAAGTTGTTTTGTTCTTATCCTCGGTAAGCATTCTTGCTCTGCTTTTGCCAAAAGACATTGCCTTGGTACCACCTGACTGTATTTGTCTCATGAAAAGTACCATAATACCAATCAGTAAGAGTAGTGGGGCCCAATTTAACAGTATATGAGATAGGGAATTCTCTCTTTTTTGTGCAAAGCTAAAAGTTATGTTGTTTTCTTCCAGAAGCTTTAGGATATCATCAGTGGTGGGTCCAATAGCCTTGAATTTATTTGGTGTAATATTCTTGTTTACAAAATTTCCCGTTACTTCAAATTCACTAAACTCAACTTCATGAATTTCCTGATTTTTTATATAACTTACAAACTCACTGTATTGAATCTCTTTTATAGTAGATCTGGGTGTTTGTACAAACTGATAAAGAGCTATAATACCAACAAAGATCACAAGCCATAATAGTATATTCTTAAATAATTGATTGTTTATCATGTTTAATTATTACCGTGTATAAATTGAATTTTGGTTAACTTAAAAAAGATATCATATGCAACATTCATTATCAAATAAAGTAACTACTAAAAAATATAATTCAAGCCTTTGTAACTTGCTGTAATTATTGAAACATATCAAATAGGTCTGTGCTCAAGTATCTTTGTCCACTATCACTGAATATTGTTGCCACATTTTTTGATCTGCCCAGTTTTTCGGCAACCATTTTTGCTGCTTTAGCTACAGCTCCTGAGGATATACCTACAAGAAGGCCTTCTTTTGTTGCTAATTCTCTTGTGAAACTCTTTGCTTCATCGCTTTTAATCTTTAATATATCATCATATATCTCGGTATTTAATACTTTAGGTATAAAACCTGGACCGATACCTTTAATATTGTGTTTTTGGGGCTTTTGACCGGAAAGTACTGCACTCTCCTGTGGTTCTACGGCATAAATCCGGATATCAGGATATTTGTGCTTAAGAACTTTTCCAATGCCACTTATTGATCCGCCGGTATTTACAGATAAAACCAAAGCATGAATATCCCCTGGAATTTGTTCTAATAATTCAAGAGCGGTTGTTGTTTCATGTGACTCGGGATTATTTGGATTTTCAAACTGATTTGGTATAAATGAATCTTTTGTTTCTGATGCAATTTCCCATGATCTTTTTATTGAACCTTCAATACTATCTTTAGCAGGAGTGAGAACTATTTCAGTTTCATATGTTTTTAAAACCTGTATTGTTTCATAACTTACATCATCAGGCATGGTTAAAATAAGTTTGTAGCCTTTTATCTTGCATATCATGGCAAGCCCGATTCCCGTATTGCCGCTAGTTGCTTCTACAATTGTATGAATGCCAGGCTTTATTAAGCCACTTTTTTCAGCTTCTTCAATAATTTTAATGCATATTCTGTCCTTGACGCTTCCACTTGGATTAAATTGTTCAAGTTTTGCCCAAACAGCTGCATATCCTGAAGGTATAACCCGGTTAAGTCTTATTATCTTTGTGTTGCCAATAAGACTTATAAGATTAGAATAGCTTTTTGAGAAGTTCATGTGTATGTATTGTAATTTAAAGACGGCAGGTATTACTCTGATATAATGAGAGGAATAATCACGGCTAACAATTTATTATCAAACTCATTTACTTTAATTAGTATATCTTTAATATCTTCCCATAATGTATCTTCTTTTCTTAATTCATTTTTAAGTTTAAGGAGAAGGCCCTTAAGTTCCTGATTAGTTTGTGATCTTACAAAACTGTCTAGTGTTATAATTTCGTTTTCAGTGCTCATAGGAGGTTCTATTATATCTAATATAATAATAATTACATAAATTATACTGTAGTTTTATTATTTTTAATCATTTTCTTGTTATCATACTCAAAATTAGTAATAATTGTATATAATACACAATGTTTAGAAAATTATTTAAGTATTTCTTTTATCTATCCGTAATAACAGTAATAATAGGCTCTGTTGCTGCATACCTTGGCTACAGATACTATACCCGTGACCTTCCGGACTTCAGAGATAACATTTCTTCATATAAGCCAAAACTGATAAATCAATTTTATACATCAGAAGGTTATCTGCTTGCCGAGTTTTATTCAGAAAACAGAAGGCTTATCCCTTTTACCGATATTCCGCAGCATGTTATTGACGCATTTGTTGCTGTTGAGGATAGGAGATTTTATGAACATGAAGGCCTGGATTACCAGGGTATTTTTGCAGCACTTGTTGAAAATATCAGAGAAGGCTCAATAAAAAGAGGCGGCAGCACTATAACCCAACAGGTTACAAAGAACATAGTGCTTTCTCCAGAAAGAAGCTTCTCAAGAAAAATAAAAGAGGCGATACTTGCCTACAGGATAGAGAAGAATTTATCAAAACAGGAAATATTATATCTTTATCTTAACCATATCTACCTTGGTGATGGCGCTTATGGAGTTGAAGCTGCGAGCAAAAACTATTTCGGTGTATCTGTAAAAGAAATTAGCATAGCACAGGCTGCAGTACTTGCCGGACTTCCAAAAAGACCAGAGCGTTACAATCCACGAAAAAATTTACAGAGAGCCTTAGAAAGACAAAGGACAGTGCTTCGAATATTGCAAAGCACACAGCATATTACAGATGAACAGTATGAGCAGGCAAAGAATGAAGAAATAGTGCTTAGTGCAAAGAAGAATATAAATAATAATATATCTCCATATTTTGTTGAATATGTGAGAAAATATCTCGAGTATTCATATGGTACAGCATCATATCTTGAAGGTGGATACAGGGTATTTACATCTATGGATACGGATCTTAGTTTAAAAGGACAGTGGGCAGTAAGAAAAGGAATACTCGATCTTGAAAAAAGAAGAGGCAGAAAAGAGATAATAAGATCTATAAATGACAATAGTATTGAAACATATATAAATAATCAGGGTGAAACTGAGATAGAAAATAATAAAATATATGAAGCAGTAGTAGTAAATGTAAACAAATTGGATGGTTCTAGTTTTAGTATTGCCTCAATTAATATCGCAAATAATAAGGGAATTATCAAATATGTTGTTCCTAAGCAAATTGATAAGAAAATAAAAGAGCTGCCATTTGAGTATTCAAAAAAATACTCACCAATAAGCGGCTATGATGATATAGATATTCTAGACAGATCATTAAAGAAAGGAGATATAATAAATGTAAAGGTAATTGGTAAAGATGAAGATAGATTTATTGCTAAGTTATATCATAAACCTCTAACTCAGGCTGCACTTTATTCTATGGATACAAATGGGTTTATAAGGGCCATGATTGGAGGGTATGATTTTACGCAAAATCAGTTTAACAGATCAACTCAGGCTCTTAGACAACCCGGTTCTGCGTTTAAGCCAATCCTTTACGCTTCGGCTCTGGATAAAGGTTATACAGCATCAACGATGGTCTATGATATTCCGGTTGTAATGGACGAATGGTCACCGGAAAATTATGATGAAACTTATCTTGGTCCTATTATTTTAAAACATGCTCTTGCCAAATCCAGAAACCTGGCTTCTATAAGATTAATACTCAATCTTACTCCGGCTTATGTAGTTGATTATGCAAAGTATTTTCATTTTAAATCCAAACTCAATCCATACCCATCTCTTGCTCTTGGTGGTTCTGAAGCCACGCTTTTTGAAATGGTAAATGCTTATAATGTGTTTGCTACTAACGGAAGATACATTGAACCCAAGTTTGTTTACAGGATATACGACAGGAATGGTAAAATTATCGAAGATAATACCGAAGGAGTATTCTTTTCAAAAGAACAGGCATACAGAGCAGATAGGGATATTAAAAGAGAGAAAATAATAAAGGGTATTGCAAAGAATCTTGGAAGAGATTCTCATATCAATACATCTGATAGCTTTCTAAAAGAAAACAATCTGACTTCAAAATTTTATAAAGAGGAGATCACAAGCTACAATGCTCCTCTTGATTTTAGAGATCTTCTTTTAAATTCACAAAATCTTCCATTTATTAATTCAAACCTTGGCAGCCAGGTTATATCACAAGAATCAGCCTTTATAATGACGCATATGTTAGAAGCTGTAGTGAAAGAAGGTACAGCGAAAAGAGCAAAGCCTCTTTTGGATAAAGCTCCTATAGCTGGCAAAACTGGTACCACAAATGACTTTACTGATGCATGGTTTGTGGGATTTAGCCCTAAGGTTGTAACGGGTGTATGGGTAGGAACAGATAACTATAAACCACTTGGCAAAAAAGAATCGGGTTCTAAAGCTGCACTTCCAATATGGATAGATTATATGGATGCTGCTCTTAATAAATATCCGGGTGGTGAGTTTGAGCAGCCTGAAGGTGTAAAGTTTATTGCTACTCCATATGGTAACCTGCCTTTTAATACTTCAACATGCACAAACCAACGATGTGAAGACTACATTACTCAAGGTGTAGGTTATAGAGACAATAGCATTGAAGAGCAGTTTAAGTCTGACACTCTAAATGAGGCAGACTTTTTAATGAGACATTAAAACTCTATAAGTTCTTTAATCTTGTTGATTTTATCTCTGCCAATTCCATCAACATTAATCAAATCTTCTAAATCTGTAATCTTATTAACTTTGATTCTGTAATCTATAATATTATTCGCAGTAACTTGTCCAATGGAGGGTAGGGCGGTTAGCTCTTCTAATTTAGCCGTATTGATGTTGATTGGAATTCCTAGCGCTATTTTATGTTTCCCGTTTATCTCAGATGTTTCTATGATTATATTATTATCGTTTAATAAGTATTTATTACCATCACGTAATAACTTTTTCTTAAATGAAGCATATTTAAATTCTTTAGGTAATTCATTATTATTAAATTGATATACTACAGGGTATTCATAATCTTTTTGAATTTGGATAGTATAATCTTTAGTCGTGCTGATGGTATCTGTTTTATATATTGGTAATATTTCTATGCGTGTAAGAAGATAAAAAAGAATAGTAAATAAGATAAGAATAATTACAGGGTCAATATTCTTAAAATATTTGATGACGTTTATCATCGTAATTTTATAGTTAAAATATTCCTTTTAGTAAACCACCATCTATCTGTATAGTGTTTCCTGTTATATAGCTTGCTTTTTCCGAGGCTAGAAATACCACCATATTGGCAAATTCTTCGGGTGTGCCGATTTTGCCAACGGGAATATCTGATTGCATGGCTTCAATTATTTGTTCAAATGATTTACCTTCTTGTTTTGCTCTAGAGTCAGCGAGGCTTTTTATACGGTCAGTAAAGATTCTTCCCGGGCATACGTTGTTTACAAGAATATTATGTTTAGCTAATTCATTGGATATTGTTTTTGCAAAACCAGTTACTCCGGCACGAGATGTATTAGAAAGTATGAGTCCGTCAAGCGGCTGCTTTACTGCTATGGAAGTGATATTTATGATACGACCCCACATATTATCTATCATGTAAGGTGTTACAAGCTGAGTGAGCCTGATAGTGCTAAAGAGGTTTAGTTCGATTGCCTTTTGCCACTGCTCCATATCGAACTGATCGAAGTATCCAAAAGGAGGACCGCCTGCATTATTTATGAGTATATGAATGGTTCCAAATGTATCTGTTGTTTTATTAACTATGTATTCTAACTCTTTTTGGTCTGATACATCTGCATTAAGGGCAAGTACTTGGCTTCCGGTTGTATCGATAATCTCTTTTGCAGTTTTATTTATGTCATCTTCATTTCTTGAACAGATTGTTAACTTTGCTCCCTCTGCAGCAAGGCCCATAGCAACTGCTCTGCCAAGCCCTTTACTTGATGCCGGTACTATTGCTACTTTGTCTTTTAGGCCAAGTTCCATAATCTATTTAGAGGCATTCTTTGCCTTAGCTGTGTCTTTCTTGATAGAATCTGCAGTTGATGAACCGCTATCATTAGAGGCTGTACTAGTATCAGCGGAAGAAGAACTATCTTTTGAATCAGAATCGGATTTACCCTCACCATCGGTCCTGTCGGATTTTTCAGCACTCTGGGTTCCACGTTTAACTTTTTTCTTGCCGTATTCGGTATCATACCAACCGCTTCCTTTTAAGTGAAAAGATGAAAGTGATATCATCCTTTCAAGCTTACCGCCACACTCTTTGTGTTTTCTAAGTGGAGCATCATTAAAGCCCTGAATGGCTTCAATTATGTCTCCGCACTTTTTACATTCATATTCATAAATAGGCATTTCCGTAATACTCCTGGTTACTTAATAAAAGGATTATAATATAATAACTAGTCTGATAGTTTCAATACTAAGTTGGATTATTAATGAGTTATGGGGGAGGGTGGTAACTTGTAGGGTAGTTGTACTATTTAGATTTCTTTGACCGTGCTTTTTGTCAAGCCCCAGAATTCAGGTCCACCTTTAGAGTTAGAATTTGCTGATATTTTGTCATTGAGTTGAAGTACATGTTTGCTCATAGTTTTTGGATTTATTATCTGATATAACAGCTCGTGGAGCAGGGGGTTTGTAG
>JBFFSH010000019.1:0-42210 GCA_041572575.1 Thermodesulfobacteriota bacterium | reverse complement strand
AGAGCAACTGCCTTTTAAGCAGTGGGTCGCAGGTTCGAATCCTGCACGGCTCATATTGTGTGTCCCCGTCGTCTAGCTTGGCCCAGGACACCGGCCTTTCACGCCGGCAACAGGGGTTCAAATCCCCTCGGGGACGCCATTATTAAATGCTATAACCAGAATTGCTTCTGTATCCATTATCAGAAAGCTGTCCCACCTATGAGAACTTTCAAACAAAGCTTAAAAGTCATAACTATTTTAATTTTCATCTATTAATATGCTTTTTCATAATCTGTATAGCTACTACTTCACTAACATACTGTAGCGTTTTATCATTTCAGTATTCTTCTTAGTCAGATTCCATTGACAACAATTTCAATACAGATATAATATATCTGTATTGAGAAACACAAATTAAGGATCACAAAATGAAAACACCAAAAAATCGTCCAAATTATATGGAGCTATCCGGTAAGCTCACAAAGAAGTTAGCCGAGATCAGCCAGATACTTAACAAAAGCAGTCTGGACAATCGAATGATTAATCTTATAAATATCAGAGCTTCGCAAATTAACGGGTGTACATTTTGCAACGACATGCACGTTAAAGAAGCAAAGATTGAGGGTGAAAGGGAGCTTAGAATTTATCATTTATCAACCTGGAAAGACTCAAACCTGTTTACCGATAAAGAAAAAGCCGTACTAGAGTGGACCGAGGCGGTTACCAATATCTCGTCTACCTCACCAAGCGAAGAGCAGTATGAAAGAATAGGTACACATCTGTCCCAGCAGGAAATCTCCGATCTTACGTTTGCTATTGCCATTATTAATGCATGGAACCGTCTTGCAACTGCCCTATCATCTCAGCATGGTGCTGTCGATTACTTGTATGGACTGGACCGTGCAGGACTAAACTAAATTGATATTAAGAAATCAAGTAGAATGGGCTTTACACTGCGTTTCTTTGCTGGCAGCTCTGCCTGCCGAAAAAAGACTCTCGGCAACGGATCTGGCCAAATTTCATGGTGTGCCCAAAGAATATCTTCTTAAGGCACTGCAGGAACTATCAAAGGCCGGAATTGTGGATGGAAGCATTGGTCAGAAAGGAGGCTACAAGTTGGCCAGACATCCCGGCGAGATAACTTTCCTGGATGTAATTGAAGCTATTGAAGGCAAGAAATCGACTTTCATATGCACCGAGATAAGACAAAATTCTCCATGCGATACACCAATATCAGCATTGGCAAAGCCATGTCAGGTTGCAAGAATCATGTATGAGGCTGATGAGGCATGGAGGCAGGTTCTTAAAAAAACTACGATTGCAGATTTAGCAAAGGATGTTGAAACCGAACTACCTGAACAGTTTCTTACAAGAATCGGTCAGTGGATTGAGAATAATATTAATTAAATTAATCAATAGACTATCGTTAAAACTCTAAATTTAATTTAGATGACAATTTATTCGCCAATAATTTTAATAAGCGCCCTCTTTTTCCTTCTACCGTCAAACTCGCCATAGAATATCTGCTCCCATGGGCCAAAATCGAGCCTCCCATCTGTAATAGCAACCACTACCTCTCTTCCCATAATCTGTCTTTTCATATGAGCATCGGCATTATCCTCAGAATAATTGTGCTTATACTGTGATACAGGCTCATGCGGGGCAAGCTTTTCAAGCCACACGTCATAGTCATGGTGAAGGCCGGACTCATCATCATTAATAAAAACCGAGGCTGTTATATGCATCGCATTTACAAGCACAAATCCCTCAGAAATGCCGCTCTCTTTTAAGCATTTATCAACTTCAGGGGTTATGTTAATAAATCCACGTCTGCTTGGAACATTAAACCATAGCTCTTTTCTATAACTTTTCATAGCAATTCTCCACTTTTTCAACAATTTCTAGTTTAACTATATTCTAAAGACAAACTAATTGCTTGGAAAGTTTTATTACGGGTTTAATACCTGGGAAGAAAATAAAAAAAAAGTGGGTTACATTTCTGAAACCCTCTTTTGATTAAAGATACGAGTTGATATGGTAACTTTATTTATTATTGGTTATATCTCATATTTATTAGCTATTGGTTTGTAGTACATTGTTACATAGGTATTTACCGGCTTGTCCTTGGCATCAAATCCAATATATACCGACATTTTCTGTCTACCATTCTCGGTTCTAATTTTTTCACCCTCATATAGATCCGAGATAATATTTTTTTCATTTTTATTAACGCCTATTTTTTCAATAAACTTTGCCACTTTATCATGAGTATCCGTTGCAATGTTTTCTTTTATTCTTACTTTATACAGCTGGTTATTTACAAAATAGTAATTAATCTCAGATTTATTTGTCTCATCTATTAATGGAAGATGCTGTGAAATACTTTTATGGTTAGGGTCTTCAGCAATTATATGATTGAAATCAGTGTCGGTAACAAAAAGTATCTCAGTCGGTGACATTCCCCATTTAATATTAAGCATAGCAACATCATCGGTAGCATTTGAATAAATCAAAATATTAGAATGTTTGAGATAGAAATTCGCTGCTACAAAAATGAACAGGAAATATACTAGAAAATATTTTGAAAATTTTCTGAAAAATGATTTATTGGTTTTTGTTTCCATACTTGCTCTCCTAAAATATGTTTTACATAGAATATAGCAATGAGTGTGCCAAAAGCAGGTTATTTGGCATTTATGGATCAAAAAAGGGCTATTTCAATCAAATTTCAAACCTTGGTAGTACAAATTTCATACAAAATCACATTGATACGATAAGGGGTTTAAGACATCAAAGAGAATATAAGAATGAAATCAGGAAAATTTTTGTTAACTATTTGGAAACGTATTCCCTAAATGGTACAAAAATTTACTCAAAAAGCAGTTTTGATCTTCCGGGAAGTTTTTTGGTCTTAAGATTAAATTTTTCCACAGCATGAACATGTATATGCTCACAGGCCTGGTCCATAGAGTCAGTAACTAAAAACAGGTCTCTATCATTATTGCTTATAGTTTGCTCTTCACACATTTTATCAAACAGTTCGGTAACATCCTTGTAATAATCCTTACCTATCAGAACAATCGGGAAATTAATCACTTTTTTTGTCTGTATTAATGTGAGCGCCTGAAAAAGCTCGTCCATCGTGCCCACTCCTCCGGGCATAACGACAAAACCGTAAGAATACTTTATTAACATCACTTTTCTTACAAAAAAGAACTGAAAGTCCATCCATTTATCCATATATGGATTTGGCTTCTGTTCAAAGGGAAGCAGAATATTACACCCTACAGACCTTCCTCCGGCTTCCTTTGCCCCCCTGTTTGCAGCCTCCATAAGCCCAGGGCCGCCTCCTGTCATTACGGTAAGTCCCATTTCTGCAAGCCTTGCCCCAATATCCATTGTCATCTTATAGTATGGATGGTCTTCAGCAATGCGCGCAGAGCCAAACACAGTAATACAAGGGCCAACAAAATGGAATGTTCTAAAACCCTTGATAAATTCGGTCATAATCTGAATGACCGTATACAGCTCACTCTCTCTTCTCCGTGGGCCTTCAATAAAAGGAATATCCTTAGAATAAATATCTATTTTATTTTCCGTAGCACTTTCTTTCATATTACTCCCTTTTTGGCTGTTTTTAGGTTATTAAAGATTTATTACTCTCTATATTGAAAAGATTCAAGTAGATGCTACAATAATGCGGTTTTTTGTCCTGAAGATCAAATTTCTAAAATAATTTTTCTTAGGGATTATCAAAAAAGTAGGAGGTAATGGAAGTTGAAAAGTATTGTAATCGTCAGACAAACACCTGACACAGAAGCCAAAATCAATGTTGCTTCCAGTGGAGATTCAATTGATCCCGAAGGGATTAAATGGGTACTGAACCCATACGATGAATTCGCAGTTGAAGAAGCCATTAGGAACAAAGAGAAAAACGGAGGCGAAGTAGTTCTTATCACAATGGGTCCTGCAAGATCTCTTGAATGTCTAAGAACAGGTCTTGCTATGGGAGCAGATTCTGCTGTTCATATTAAAGACGACGACTTTGCATTTTCCGATCCATTTGCAATTGGAAAAGTAATAGCTCAGGAAATCAAAAACATCGGAGAATATGACCTTATCCTTACCGGAAAGAAAATGATCGACGAAGAAACAGGACAGGTTGGAATTCAGGTAGCTCAGGAGCTTGGAATTCCTCATGTATCCATTGTAACAAAACTGGACATCAACGCCGATGCTAAAACAGCCACAGCTGTTAAAGATATAGAAGGCGGAACAATGACAGTTGAGGTACCACTACCTTCTCTAATTACATGTGAAAAAGGGTTAAATGAACCCAGATATGCTTCACTCCCAGGAATTATGAAAGCCAAAAAGAAACCTGTAAAAGAAGTTGCTGCAGGCGACATAGATACAGGCGCTCTCGGACTTTCCGCTGAAGCACTTGGAAAAGCAGGTGCAAGAATCGTTAACACTAAATACGAGGTTCCATCAATCGAAAGGAAGCTCACGGTGCTCAAGGGCTCACAGGCAGATATGGTAAAAGACGCAGAGGTTCAGAGCACAGCTGCCGAGGTAGTAAAACTTCTAAGAGAAGAAGCCAAGGTTATCTAATTTTGAATAAAAGGTATTTATCAGGAGGAATACAATGAGTGAAATTTGGGTAGTAGCAGATCTAACACTGGACGGCAAAGTAAAAAGCGTTACAGCCGAGGGGCTTACAGTTGCAAAGACCAAGCTTTCAGGAGGCGGCGGCACAGTTTGCGGAGTGCTTTTGGGCTCTGGTGTATCGGGTCTTGCAGGAGAACTGGGAAAATACGGAGCTGAAAAAGTTTATGTAGTTGACAGTGATCTTCTAAAAGACTACACAGCCGAGGGTTATTCGGCAGCGCTTGCTGATCTTATCGGCCAGCACAACCCCGATATCGTTATCACAGGAAACTCAGCCGCTGGGCAGGATTTTTTTCCAAGAGCTGCTGCTGCAGTAAACGCCGGACTAACACTAGACGCCAGCGATTTTGACCTTACAGGTGACGGAAGATTAATTGTTAAAAGAACAAAATATTCAAACAAATCAATTGCCACAGTAGAGTTTTTAGACAACAAACCAATGATGGCAACTCTAAGACCAAACGTGTTTAAGGCAGAGGAATCAGGTGGCGCAGGTACGGTAGTAAACGCTACAGTGGGTCTTAGCGCAGACGATATTAAAACCAAGATTATCTCAGTAGACAGAGTAGAATCCACAAGACCGGAGCTTACAGAAGCAGACAGAATCGTTTCTGGCGGAAGAGGGATGGGCAACGGTGATAACTTTTCTATTATCTATGATCTTGCAGACTCCATGGGTGCTGCAGCCGGTGCTTCACGTGCAGCAGTAGACTCAGGGTTTGTACCTTATGAGATGCAGATAGGTCAGACCGGAAAGGTTGTATCACCTACTCTTTATGTAGCAGTAGGAATTTCAGGTGCTATTCAGCATTTTGCTGGCATGGGTTCATCAAAGGTTATTGTAGCAGTAAACAAAGACCCCGATGCTCCAATTTTCCAGAAATGCGACTACGGCATCTGCGGTGATCTTTTTGAAGTTACCCCTGCTCTTACCGAAGAGTTCAAAAAACTTCTTTCACAACAATAATTATTAACTAAAAAAACTTTAAGGATAAAAAGGCGGGTTATCTTTTTGGGTAGCTCGCCTTTTTTTGTACTCTTTTGTTAATTCATTTCGAATGCATATGAGAAATTCTTTTTACTCTGCTTTGGTTAAGTGATGTAAAAAAAGATCTCTCACATTCGTTCGAGATAAAATAATTATTGAAAAGAATACACAACACACTGAGCACAGTCGAAGTATGTATTAGTCATGATCACATGATGGAATTTCTTAGAGTGCAATCTCTTTACTAACAACAATTTGCCCATTATCTAGTTCAGATAACTTAGTTTCCAAAAGCTCATAAAACCCCGCAGTATCTTTTTGCTTGGCTGAAACTGCGATTGCTCCGTAGCGTTTGCTTATGTTTTCTGCGATTTCTTTAGTTACTTTGTCTGACTTGTTTAAGATATTTATCCTGGGAATGGTGTTATATCCTGTATCCTGCAGTATTTTCTCAACCGACTCTATTTTTTCATCCAGCATGGGATCGCTTATATCTGCAACATGGATAAGCACAGATGACTCCCCAAGCTCTTCAAGCGTTGCCCTGAAAGCATTTACAAGTTCAGCAGGAAGCTCACTTATAAATCCTACGGTGTCTGTTATGAGTATCTGCCTTCCCGATGGAAGCATAAGTTTTCTTGTAGTAGGATTTAGCGTTGAAAACAGTTTGTTCTCTGCAAGCACATGCCCTTTTGTAAGTGAATTAAAAAGCGTTGACTTGCCGGCATTGGTGTATCCGATGAAGGTTACAGTAGAAATGCCGTGCGACATTCTCTGCTTTCTTGTATGACTTCTGCGCAAAGAAAGCTCATCAATCTTTTTTTCCAGAATATCAATCTGTTTTCTAAGCGTTCTTCTCTGCTCTTCCAGTTTCTTTTCTCCAGGCCCCCTTGTACCAATACCACCTCCAAGCTGAGAAAATTCTACTCCTTTTCCCACAAGCCTTGGAAGCTCATACTGTGCCTGGGCAAGCTGTACCTGGAGCTTTCCTTCACTTGTAGTAGCCCTTGCTGCAAAGATTTCAAGTATGATCTGAGTGCGGTCTACAATTTCCAGATCAGTCTCTTTATTTATTGCCCGCACCTGGGCCGGGGTAAGCTCTTTATTAAATACGAGAGTGTCGGCTCCAATGTGCCGTGCCCGCAGTGTAATCTCTTTTAGCTTTCCCTTTCCCACCAGATATCTGGGGTCTATCTTTTTTGAAGTCTGTATAAATTTATCTAAGATGATTTTATTTGCAGACTGTGCCAAAAGCTCCAGCTCACTAAGTGATGTTTCGGCATCCACCCTGCCTGTAGTTGAAACCCCCACAAGCACAATCCCGTGACGGTTCTGTTTTCCTCCAAGATCGACATATTTTCTTTCAAGCTCAGTTTCCAGATCAAGCACAAACTGCTCAAAGTCCGTATCAACCCGTCCCAGATCGTTATAACTCTCTCTATTCCACATCTGCTCCTGTATTTTTTGGGGATTTGGAGGAAGGACATGAGCTATACAAAATCTGCCCGGCATGCCGTCATTTACTCTTAGAAGACCAATTAAATCAAGCCTCTCAGTTAATAAAGTGGAAAGGTCGTTTGCAGTAAGCTCATCGTGCTTAAGGCTTGAATATATGGCTCTGTAACCCCTTAGCCTGTAGTTGGATTCTCTTGACCGGCCGAGAATGTATGTAAAATCTATATCTTCTGGAAGCCCCAGATATATATGCTCGATTTTACCACTTCTGCTTATTATGAGGGTGATGTTTCTTTTAAGTTCCCCAGATACTGCAGCAAGCGTTCTTCCAAGCTCGAGGGTTATAATTTCTTTTGGAGGGACTTTTCTCTTTGCAAGTCTTGAGAGATTCTTAAGGTCACTCTTTTTTAGTCCTTTTAAATTGCCTAGTATTTTTTCTATATCTTACAACCCCTGATGTTAGATGATAGTTAAATATAAGTCATAAAACATTAAATTCAAACAGGCTGGAATGCGATTGTCAGTATGAATTGAATAAAACTGTGCTGAAATAGATAAAATTCCGGGTGCTATTACTGTGGTATTAAGGTATTAACAATGAAGTATTACTCAAAGCTTAAATAACCTACAGGACTACGTGGGTTAGAGAAACTAAAACGAGGATTAATCCAATAAAACCAATTATACCAAGTATATATATAAATCCTATAAATTCATGTTCTTCCATAACGGTACGAATTATAAATAATAATTGTGTTTTGTAAAGAATTGCACGCTACCTATATAAAAATTACTAAACTGTGCTGCGACTGTATAAGATTAATTAATACTTAAGCTGAATATCTATATAGCTTATTAGGTCCTGCCTTATATATAATTGCTTTTTTGTAGTTAAATCACTCAAATGGTCAACAGTTATGGCAAGAGTATGATAACCATTTTCAAGATCATATATATTTAATACACAGTCTACATATTCAGAATTGTTATTTAATGTTCCGCTACTGTCATGGTAAGGGATTATTTGCACTTCAGGCTCTTTGTTTGTAATATCACACAGGTTATTTTCATCTAACATTATATAACCCCTTGCAACAAGTTTCCTGTCCTTATTCACAGTTCTTTGATAATCGGGTGGTTTAGGTCTGGTTAAGTTATCAGGTTTAGAAGGTAATTCTCTGGAAGTACTCTGAATATAATTCTCCTTCTCATTCTCATTTTCGTTATCATTAATCTCTTTTAGATCATTTACTTTGTCTGACAAATTGGAGATTTCTTGTTCCACCTGCTTCTTTTCACCGAAAAGAACAAAGACTGCAGACATTATTAAAATGAATAGAACTGTTATTATTTTTAGGTCCTGAGACATCTAATTTATTATAGTAATATTTTTGCTATAAACAAAGCAGATTTAATAGATTAATTCTTCTTGCAAGAACCCCCTAATTTTGTTATTTTGTAGGGGTGATAGAATATATCCAGCCAATATTCAGACCACCCAGCGAGGGTAAGAGTTTTCTGCTTCAGGCAACCATTGGATGTTCCCATAACAACTGTACTTACTGTGCAATGTACAGAAAGGACGAGCAGAAATTTCGTATCCGTCCAATGTATGAGATTATAGCCATTATAGACGAAGCCAGCTCGTCCGGCCTAATTGAAGACAGGGTTTTTATAGCAGATGGTAATGCTCTTGTTCTTGCTCAAAAAAAGCTTGTAGAAATAATGCAGTATCTTGGAGAAAAATGTCCACAGCTTACCAGAATTAGAATGTACGCCAATGTAGGAGATATACTCAGGAAGGGGGTAGATAATCTTAAAGAGCTTAAGGAGCTTGGGCTAGATATGGTGTATATAGGCTTTGAAAGCGGCGACGATGTGGTGCTTGAGAGAATAAAAAAGGGTGCTAGTCATGTGCAAACCGTACAGGCATCTAAGATTCTAAAAGAAGCGGGTATAGAAAACTCGGCTATGGTACTTCTTGGAATGGGCGGCAAGGAAAGGAGTGAAATACATGCCAGAGAAACCGGCAGGCTGCTTACCGGTTGTGATCCGGAATATGTAGGTGCACTTTCTTTGCAGCTTAGAAAAGGAGCACCCTTATACAAAGAGTGGGATGAGGGCAATTTTGAGCTACCTGATAAATTTCAGATGATACGTGAGCTTAAGATTATTGTGGAAAATACAGAACTTACCGGTGGCTATTTTTTTGCAAACCATATTTCCAATTACCTACCGATCAAGGCACAGTTTCCAAGGGATAAAGAAAAAGTTTTAGAAGAGATAAATAAAGTACTTAAAACCGAAGACGAATCATTACTGCGTCCTGATTTTTACCGGGATGTAATAAATCAATATTAAAATCAATTATTTAAAAGGAGCACAAATATGTCTAGATTAGCAACAATTTCACCAGTTTGGGGATGCAGCGTAGATGACCTTAGGGCGCTAGCAAAAATAGCTGAAGACGGGGGTTTTGAAGGAATATTCTCACCCGAGGTTCCGCCATGGAGTGCAATATCAAACGCGCAGGTTTTTGCAGAGGCTACATCTAAAATAAAAGTCGGCACGTGGATTGCCAATATATATATGCGTCAGCCTGTTATGGCTGCTGCAACAGCACTCACTATTCAGGAAATCTCTGGCGGAAGGATGATACTTGGGCTTGGAGTAAGCCACAAACCCGTAAACGACCGCTACGAAATCGATATGGGCGATCCCATGGAATCGATGAGAGATTTTGTAACAGCTGTTAAGTCTTTTGCTGATGGAAGTAACCCCGCGCTTACTCTAAAAAGAGAGCTGCCAAAGCTTCCGGTATATACTGCAGGTCTTACAAAAGGAGCAGCCACAGTAGCGGGTGAAGTTGCCGACGGGCTTATGCCATATATGGCGACCCCGGAGTATATTTCCACCTTAAAAGGCTATGTCGCAGATGGTGCAAAAAGTGCAGGTAGAGATCCATCTGAAATTGATATAACAAATGGTATTCCGTCTTTTGTTTCAGATGACCTCGATGCTGCTATAAAATCTGCGAAGAGAGGGCTTTCTGGCTATGCAAGATTTCCATTCTATCAGAGGCTAATCAGAAACATTGGGTTTGGCGATGTGGTTGATCAAATTCAGGGTGGAGCAAACCCTGCCGATGTATTTTCTGACGAACTGGTTGAAGCATTTGCACTTGTTGGCCCGGCCGATAAATGCAAAGCCAGACTACAGGACTTCTATAATGCAGGGGTTGATCTTGCTATTATTGTTCCAGGCCCTGTTGGAAAACAGAGCAATGTAGAGGTTATGGAAAACACGGTTAAAGCATACGCAGGTTAAAAAAATAAAGCATATAATTTTAGACGGGCTTTTTAAGCCCGTCTATTAATTAACAGGGGGAATAATGATGAAAAATACTGCAATTGGATTATCAATTATTATTGTAGCTGTAACTGTTATGGCATGTGCCAGGGCTCAGGGTCATAGTCCTGCTCAGAAAAGACAATATACACAGGATATGAAAAGCGATACTCTCCAGGATCTTTACAGGAGAAAACCCGAGACAAGAAGCCTGGTTCAAAACGCAGCTGGCTACGGAGTGTTCAGTAATATTAATACTCAGCTATTATGGTTTGGTGCAGGAAACGGCTATGGTGTGGTAGTTGATAACAGAACAGGAAAGAAAACATATATGAGTATGGGTGAGGCAGGGGTCGGCATTGGCGTAGGTCTTAAGGATTTTAGGGAAGTCATAATTTTTAATAACAGAGCAAAGCTTAATAACTTTGTTACCTCAGGCTGGAATGTTGGAACGGCTCAGGCAAGTGCTGAGGCCAAGTATGAAAGTGACGGAGCTTCCGCTGCAGGAGAGGCCAATCTGGACGCAGATGTGGTTGTATACCAGATGACAGAAAAAGGCATATCGCTTAGAGTAAACTTTGGTGCATCAAAGTACTGGGTAAATGACGAGCTAAATTACTGATATAGAAAGTATTTAGAATCTTGCCTGCAGATCAAAGACAAAGCTAAATTTGGCAACATCATCTGTAGGCCCTGTAAGCGGAAACTGCATACTAAATCCGGCATCATACTTCTTACCTATTCTAAATCCGGGGGCAAAGAATAGATCATTGTTCTTTATAGAATCAGCAGTAGGGATATAAATACCCAGGAAGTCTATATGGAAAGTGGGGTCGTACTCAATTGGAAGCTCAGCAGCTAGGGAGGCTGCATATTTAATTCTCCATTCTACGTTATCATCTTCAAACTTATCGGAATTTATAATGATATCAGTCCCTACATTTGCCTGTAAAGCTAAATGCTCATTCCAAACAGCACCTGAAACATATGGGCTTGTAGTAAATGCGCTTTCGAGATAATATGGCAGATCACGCTGAAAATTTATAAGTGTTTGGAGCCTGTCTACATTGTCCTTATAAGCTGTAGGAACTATAAACTCAAACCCCATGGAAAGGGCTTTGTTGCTACTATTATAAATTAATTGCTTAGCTCCCAAAAGCAGGTTTGCAAGCTCAAACCCATCACTGACCGGGTCGTTTCCATTAATATTAATACTATTAATCCCTGCCTGGGAAAGACGAAAATATACTGCAGCAGTGTTTGAATCATTTGGAAGATCTGCCCTAATGTAATACATTATAAACTCGCCGCCAAAGTTCTGTCTTACGTTTACTACCTCAGTTGCGGTCATTACTCTTCCAACCGGAATTGGTGATTCAAGAAATGTGGAGTACGCAAGTCTTAGAGCATGTTCTTTGTTTTCCTTTGGCTCAAAGGTACCATGAAAGCCAAATGTTCCCGAAAGCGGATTTACAAATCCGAACTTTCTGTCATTTATTATAATTTTCATTGGGTTTACTACATAAGCAAGGCTTCTTACTGCTGCATTATCCCTGCCAGACAACCACTTAGAGGTTTCTTCGAAGATTATTCCCAAGGGTGTTCCAACAAGAGGGGTAAAAATAAGATCAGGGAGCGATGGAGTCTCTACAAGACCCTCAATAGTATATTCGAAAAGCGTGCTTTGTACTACAGAGCCAAACGCAGATTTTAGTCTTGAGTGCCCGCGTTCTCTGTAGTATAGATAATACATAGAACCGATATAAGGGTGAGTAACAAAATTTGTAAAGAACTCATCGCCATCATCAGTTTCCGGCCATTCAGTGATATGATCTATCCACTTTGAAAATGATGTATCAAAAATCCTGCTATTTTTGTTTCTTACATAGAAGAACCTTCCGGCCCATAGACCTCCATACATATATGCAGTGTCTTTTAAGAAATCCTTGTTTGAAGGCTCACTTGGATATTTATCGTCATACTCAGTCTGATTATCAGTGTCAGTTTGAGACTCATGGTCTGATTCTATGTGTGAATCCTGCTCAGAAAGTTCTTCTGCATGTAGCGCTAAATTTGGTGAGCTAAAGCTGCCAAGCGCCATAATTGCTGCCAGTAATATTAAAAACCACTTTCTTCCCATAGCCAAATATATTATTACAATATGTATAAGATATTAAAAATTCCAGAAAAGATACCTAGAAGTTTACAAAAATGGAAATTATACATTTTCTATCATCCTCTGTGCCCTTTGCTGCCATGAATAATTTTGAACATCTGAAAAAGCCTGTCCCGAAAGTTTAGCAGAATTTTCAGTGTTACCCAGAGCTTTTCTAATCCCCTTTGCAAGAGATTTTGTATCATCCGGTTCAACCAATATTGCATTTTTTCCATCCTCCAATATTTCCATTACACTGTTTATCATGGTTGCTACAATAACTCTCTTTGATGCCATATATTCAAAAAGCTTTATTGGCGAAGTAAATTCCGCTGCTTGTGTACCAGGTCCTATTGTCATACTTTTTCCATATGGCATTACCAATACATCTGCCGAGTATAGATAATCTTTCACTTTGTCCTGATCCACAAACCCAAGAAACTTAAAGTTATTAACCTTTTTGTCTGTTAAAAGTTTCTCATAGCGATCAATATCCTGCTGCTCACCGCCTAAAACATAAAATAGCGCTTGTTTAAAACTCTCAGAAGCCTCGATTAATTGCTCAATTCCTCTGCCCTTATAAATATTGCCTGAGTAAAGAACTACTTGTTTATCTTCCGGCAATTTAGTTAACTTCCTTGCCTGTTTAATAGTTTTACCCCTTTTATACTTATCAAGCTCTACGCCATTGTGAAGAACCTTCAGTTTTGCAGTTGGAAGCCCCTTATCAATATAGTAATCTGCCAGGCCGCCTGAATTAGTCATAAACCGCACAAGGTACCGAGAATCTTTGAATGTATTAAACATAAATTCGGCAGCCCTGTTTACAAGGGGATGGTGAGCATCATAGATTGTCGGGATTCTTAAGAACACTGTAGAAAAAAATGTAAATATTATGTTTCTGGTAATCACAATATCGTATTCTGGCTTGTTTACAGCAAAATGGATAATACATGAGAGACCATGGATTATCTGACATAAAAAATTTTTTGTAGATAAAATGGTTTTAATATCAAAGTTTTTCTCTACTCCATAATAGGAATAAATATTGACCTTGTTGTCATAAGGTGGAAGGAACAGAGTAATATCATGTCCCAATTGGCCAAAAGCCTGGCACATCTTAAACATATGAATTGCGCTTGCACCTCTGGTGAGAAGTGGAGGACTTCCTACATAAATTATTTTCAATTTTATAGTCCCTGTTTAATTTAAAAGATATAATTTAACCTTTATATTGTATTTATTACAAAATAGAATTAGTTTATAGCTGATTTATTCATACTCAAGACAGCAGGGATTATATAAAATATGAAAACACAAACGATAAGAGGTTTTAAAGATACTCTGCCGGAGAACATTAAAAGATGGCATTTTATCGAAGACACGGCAAAGCAAATTCTCGAGCTATATGGCTTTTCAGAAATCAGGCCTCCTTTATTGGAATTTACCGAGGTATTTACAAGAGGAATAGGGAATACAACAGACATAGTCGAAAAAGAGATGTACACATTTGAAGACCGCGACGGCTCTTCCATTACGCTGCGGCCAGAAGGCACGGCAAGCGTAGTGCGTTCTTATATAGAAAACTCGATGCATCTAAAGTCTCCTATCAATAAACTATATTATCTTGGGCCTATGTTCAGGCATGAAAGGCCGCAAAAAGGCCGTTATAGAAGCTTCAGCCAGATTGGTGCTGAGTTATTTGGCTCTTATGACCCTCAGTATGATGCTGAGGCAATAATAATGCTATGGGAAATTTTTGAAAAAAGCAGCATAGGCTCTGCATTGCAAATTGAGCTCAGCAGTCTTGGGGATGACAAGTGCAGACCGCATTATAAAGAGGAAATTACAAAAGTACTTAAGGCAAAAGAAAATGAGCTCTGTGATGACTGCAAGAGGAGACTAAGCACTAACCCGCTTAGAATTCTTGACTGCAAGAAAGAGTCTTGCAGTAAAGCTACAGCCGATCTACCTTCGATTCTTGATTTTCTGTGTGAGGAGTGTGACATCCATTTTAAAAGAGTAAGAGAGCTCCTTGATAGGATGGAAGTCGAATATGTGATTAATCCTAAAATAGTGAGAGGGCTTGATTACTATAACAGAACCGTGTTTGAAGTGACAACCGATGCACTTGGATCACAAAACGCCGTCGCTGCCGGCGGCAGATACGACGGGCTTGTAAAACAGCTTGGAGGACAGGACACCCCTGCCATTGGTTTTGCTACCGGTATAGAAAGGATGATACTGCTGCATGAAAAACTGCATCCGGCAGGTTTTAATAAAAGGACAGATATATATATTGCCTATCTTGATAATAAGTACGAAGACTTTGCCATGAAGACTGCTTTTGATCTCAGGCAAAAAGGTTTAACAGTAGAAGTGGACTACAATGACAGGAGCCTTAAGAGCAAGCTTAAAAGAGCGAACAAGCTTGAGGCAAAATATACTGTCATTGTTGGGGAAGAGGAGTTTGAGCGAGGCAAAGTAAAAATAAGAGATATGCAGTCGAGCAGTGAAGAAGAGGTGGATTTAACTGCGATTCAGAAATTTGAATTCAATCAATAGATTGATTTACAAATCATATAAAGCTTAACTCATCTCAAACTTTGTGATATCATCCAAATTAGCTTTTACAAGCTCATAGGTATCGGGGTGTTCGTCCGCAGTGAATACGCTAAGCGCTTCTTCAAATGCCTTGATTCCTTTTTGGCAGCTGCCAAGCTTATCTTCAATCTCGGCAAGAGTCCTGTATGTCATACCGATGTTGTTCTGTACAGATGCAAACTGTACCGGGAAGTTTCTGTAGGTATAGACCTCAAGCGCGCTCTCATAGGCCCTAATAGCGTTCTTTGAGTTTTCCGCCCTGCCCTCTTCCTCTGCAAGAGTCCTGTAGGCAACCCCAAGATTGTTTTGAGTAGCGGCAAAATGCATAGGGAATGCATCAAAGGTTCTAACTTTCAAAGCCTCATTATAACAGTCGATGGCTTTATTGCTGTTTCCGACTTTATTTTCAACATCAGCTAGTGTTTTGTAAGCTGCACCCAGGTTATTTTTTATTGCTCCATACTGAAGCGGGAAGTTATCAAAGTCATACACTTTTAGAGTTTGTTCATATGAATCGATGGCCTTTTTGCAATTCTCAGCCTGATTTTCGTATTCTGCAAGCGTTCTGTATGTTACCCCGAGATTATTTTGTGTAGCCGCATATTGTATTGGGCTTTCTTCCGAGCTGTAAACTTTTAGTACATCCATATAACATTCTATTGCCTTGTTGCAGTTAGCTGCTTCATTTTCATATTCGGAAAGAGTCTTATAGCATGTAGCTAGATTGTCTTTTATAGTTGCATAGTCCTCTTCATGATCTTCTTTTGTAAAATATTTAAGGCTTGAGTTAAATGATTCCAGGCATTTATGATAGCTCTCAAGGTCACCCGTTTCTGCCCCTATATCATAGTAAACACTACCCAGACATTTAGTGGTCTCACCAAACTCTTTAGAATCTTTATCATTTATATGCGAAAGCGCCTCTTCTCCAAACTCCCTTGCCTTCTTATATTTTTCTACATCATCTTGCTCTTCACCAAGCTCAAGATAACCTACACTCAGGTTTTTACATGTAACTATATACTCATATTTATGATCATCCTTACTTAGACAGCTATGAGCTCCTTCAAAATATTTTATGGCTTCGTTTAGATTTTTTATCCTTTCATCTTTTTCGGTAAAGGTAAGATAAATTTCTCCTACCTTGTTGCTAAGCTCGCTATATTCCTCGGCATATGCATCCTTATCATAGCTAATAATCGCACTCTCATAACAGCTAAGCGCCTTTTTGATATCCTTTTTATCATCACCGGCAGAGTTATCAAAATAAATATCTCCGATGTTCTTTTGGATAATACCGTGCTCGAGTGGAAATTCTTTAAATGTAAAAACCTTAAGGGAGTCCTCATATGCATTAATAGCATTCTTGTTATTTGCCTTGGAATCTTCGGCCTCTGCAAGAGTTAGGTAAGTAGCGGCGAGATTGTTTTGAGTAGATGCATGGTAGGCAGGATATTCGTCAATTGTTCTTACCTTAAGAGCCTCTCTAAAAGAATTAATGGCTTTTTTACAATTTGGAGCCTTGTTCTCTACTTCAGAAAGGCTTCTGTATGCAGCACCCAGATTGTTTTGTATTGCACCATACTGCTGTGGGTAGTCACCTATATTATAAACTTTTAGCGTCTTTTCATAAGAGTCGATTGCTTTTTTGCAGTTTTCAGCTTTATTTTCAACTTCGGAAAGCGCCCGGTAAATTATGCCAAGGTTATTCTCTGTAGCCGCATACTGCTGTGGAGATTTCTCCAGATCATAAACGCCCAGGATTTCATTATAGCAGTTAATTGATTCGGCAAGGTTTTTACTGCTGTCCTCTAATTCCGCCAGTACTTTATAACAAGAACCCATGCTGTCGTATATGTTTGCATAATCATCAGGAAAATCTGTTTTAGTATAGTATATTAATGTTTTTTTGTAGTGCTCAACCGAATTTTTAAAATTGGAAGTGAGAGAAGATTGTTCATTAATTGCTCTATAAGTATCAGCTATAAGTCTGCTTGTCTGCGCACTGGACAGTTTTTCGCTATCATCCATAAGAGTAAGCGCTTTAGTAGAATAGCCAAGCGAGGTCTTATAATCATCGTTCTGCCCTTCTTGTTCCGAAATTGAAAAATGTGCCCTTGCAAGAATTAATAGATTATCTTTTACTGAATCTTTTGTACCCGACTCTTTTAGTATTTCATACGATTCTTCGAGAAGCTTGATGCCTTCTCTAAGGTTTTTTACTTTATCTTCTACCTCGGCATACTTTGTAAATATGTCGCCCAGAGATTTTTTTATAAGCCCGTAACGCTGCTTATCAACTGTCTTTGTATAATACGATAATGATTCTCTAAACGCCTCTGCTGCCTTGGAATATGCATCCAGGTCATTATCATTTTTAGCTAACTGCAGATAAGCATTTCCGAGTATATAAAGGCTGTCTGCATAATCTTCGGGGTTGTCTTTTTTACTAGTGGTTCTTAGCTTGTTTTCATAATTTTTAATCTCATCTTCTACATTTTCTATTTTCGGCTCATCCTTGGCAGACTCGCTAAATTGTATGGGTTGTTGAATATCCTCTTCATCAACAATCTGTTCATCTTCATCAATTATATGTTCAACATCGAGTATTTCTATTTCATCTAGCTCTTCAATTTCTTCATCTGTCTCAACACTGTCTTCGGTAATACTTTGTGGTTCAGCCTGCTTTTCTTCCTCTCCTTGATCCTCTTGTATAGGTTCTTCAACCTTTTCTGCCTCTTCGCTTTTACTATCCGCTTGTTCTTTAGGTTTATCTTGTTTTTCTTCTTTAGTGTCTTTGATGCTAAGTTTTTCTTCGAGCGCCTCATAACCCTTGTTAACATCATCCAGAAGTTTAGTAGCTGTATTTAAATTCTGAGATACTTCATTGTAATTGGTCTCTGCATAACTTCCCGGAAAAAGGCTCTGGTATTCCTTTGAATAATTTATACATTTATTTATATCTTTTTCATTTCTGGACTCTTCGGAAATCCTCAGATATAGATCACTTAGATTTTTAAGAGTTAATGAATACTGATCCTTATTTGTCTTGGAATCCAGAATACTTATTGCTTTTTCAAAAGATTTTATGCAGGCTTGCAAATTATCATCCTCACTTTCCATATTGGAAAGCTGCATGAATATCTGCCCAATTTTTAAATGTGCAATTCCAAAATTCGTATCAGGCAGTTTGTTAATTTGCAATTCTAAAAATTGCTCATATTTGTTTTTTAGTGTCTTTAGACTTTCAGCAACTGGATCAAGTAATTCTTCTTTCAACATTGTGTCTAAAACATCTAAATAATCACTGCAAGCACTCTCACACTTTTTCACTACTGTGCCCAGGTCTTGTTCGAATCCGCCTTTTGAATAGATTTCAATTGCGGTTTTATAATATTCAAGGGCCTGCATCAGGTTTTCATCACCCGGGCTTTTTTCCTGTAATTTTACAAACAGGTCACCAAGCTCTGTCTGAACCTCTGCATGTTCGCGCCCATAGTCGTTTTTTTCATAATAATCTATGCATTTGTTATAAGCATCTATGGCATTATCTATTTTACTTTGTTCTGCAGACTCTATATATGAATAGCTATAAGCCTTTGCAAGTGACCTGTTTAAATAGGCATATTCCTGAGGATTGTCCTTTGCACTAAAAAACTCTAAAGCTTCAGTGTATTTATCTATGGATTTATCGTAGTTTTCAGCCTCTTTTCCTATATCAGCAACCACTGAGTACAGGTGGCCTATCCTTTTTTTAGTTTCGGAATATTTCGGTAAATATTCCTTAATGAAGCTGATGTTAAGAAGCTGTTCATAAATGGTGATAAGCTTATTACAGTATTCCTCTTCACCTGTAAGTTCGTCTTCTTTTGATTCAAGCAGGTCATACAATTTATTAAAGTTATTTTCAATGTTCTTGTATTCCTGTGGATATTCTTCCCTGTCAATCACACAGGATTTATCAAAACTATCAATGGCGCTTATAATGTTATCTATAAAATTCTCAGACTCGGATAAGCTCAAATATATCTTTCCGTTAATATCATGAATCTTTGAATTTTCAAATGGATAATCCCCAGCAACAAAATATTCTAGAGCATCCTTATTATGAGAAATAGCGTGCTCAAGAGTATCTTTATCCTTACCCATATCTCCAATGAGATAATATGCTGACGCAATGTTTGTATTGAGTATGGCTTTATCTTCAGCAGTAATTGAACTGTAGTTTTCTAAAACATCTTTAAAATTATCCAGGGCTTTTTGAAGATGGTCCTTATTATCTTCTTTTTCATAAAGTGAAAGAAATGTAGTTGCCAGTTTATTTTTAAAAGAGTAATAACGGTCTTCAGATTTAGATTTATCAAGGGACTGCAACATTTCATTGTAATAATGCAGAGCTTCTGTCAATTCTTCTTTTGAATCCCCATAGTCTTTTTCTTCAAGCTCAAGGAGCTGGGGCTTAATATCTGAGATGATATCCTGCAACTGCTCATATTCTTTTTTATATTCATTAGGATGATAAAACTTGAGGGCATGGTTAATGTGTATCAGTGAAACATTTAGAATATCAATGTTATCTTCTAGTTCTGCCCTGTATTTATGAAGTTTTCCAAGCTCAAAATTAACAAAACCAAAGTCGCTTGGACTATCCTTAAAATTTATAAGATCCGCTGCTGCTTCAAAATGATCTATGGCAAGTTTTAGCGTATCAAGATCGTTTTTCCTTTCATATTTTGAACTTAAAAGCCTTCCAAGACTTATCTGAATATTTTTGTGTTCTTCTGTAAAATCAGTTGGATTATAATAATCGATGCAATTCTCAAATTGTTTGCTTGCCTTGTCAAACAACTCAGTACTGCCAGATTCTAAATACAGTTTTAATCCAATCTCGGCGATGTTCTTCGTAATTTCATAGTATTCATTCTCAAAGTCATCCTGAGTATAATACTTTAGTGCAATTTCAAAACACCCGGAAGCCTTCTCAAGTAAAGATTTATCACTCTTAGTGATTTCGGATAGGGATAAACAAGTGCTGCCAAGATTTTTGTTTAGCTGAGCAAATTCTTCAGAATCATTATCAAAAGCTTTAGTTTCAACGATTTGCTCATACAGCTGCACAGCCTTGGTTAAATCTTCTTCAATCTGGTTCAGCAGATACTTCTGGTAATATAAATCTGCTATGCCTTTTTGTACAGTTGCAAATTCATGAGGGAACTCATCATTATTATAAATTTTGAGGCTTTGCTCGTAGGACTTTATAGAGTTTTCCAGGTTTTGCTCTACATCCTGTTCCTCAATTGCAAGTATACTGTACGCCGAGCCCATGTTGCAATTAATTGAAGCAAACTGAAGTGGATAATTATCTTCTGTATAAACTCTTAAACTGTCACTATATGCCTTAATTGAAGCCTCACAATTTTTAATCTTATCTTCAATTTCTGATAAACTGATATAGGCTACCCCAAGGTTGTTACTTGTAAGTGCATGCTGTACGGGGTAGTTATCAGAAGTTCTGATATTAAGTGAGTCCTCATATGCCTTGATGGCGTTTTTGCAGCTTAGGGCATCTTTATGCAAATCAGACAATACCAAATAATTGTTTCCAAGTTCGTTGCTTATACTTGCAAAATCTGCAGGATGAGATTTAACGTCATATATTTTTAAACTGTTTTTAAGACAATCTATAGATTTATTTATAAGCTCAGTTTTTTGAGGCTCAGAACTGATATCAGCAAGAGCCCTATGACATGAACCCATTTCAGACTGAATATCTGCATATTGCCGAGGATATGATTTCTCATCATAATATTCACAAGCGCTCTGTAAATATTGCAAAGCTTCATTTAGGTTTGAATCTTTATCTGCAGCTTTGGAAAGTGTTCCAAGAAGTCTTCCAAGTCTATAATTAATTAAACCGAAATCTTCGGGGTAGTCATCATAACTAAATACTTGCAATGCCTTTTTGTAGGCCTCTGCTGCAAGTCTCGAGTTTTCAATTTTTTGTTCCTCTTGAGAAATAGTATCGTATGCAGACGCAAGCTCTTTATTTACTGTACCAAACTGATATGGATCATTTTTTATATCTTCAACTTTTAGAGCATTGTTAAATGATTCTATTGCTTTTTTGCAGTTTTCAAGTTTGTCTTCTTCTTTTGCAAGAAGTGTATAGCTTACGCCTATATCCTTAGAAATATAGCCATATTCAAAGTCATCTCTGCCAATAGCATTTGGTGAGAGGGCCTGTTCATATAGCTCAATGGATTTTAAAATGTTTGCAAGTTTATCTCCGTATGCAGAAAGTTTGGTATAAATACCACCAAGCGTTGAGCTTATTTGGCTATACTCATATGGCTTATTTTCCGGGTCAATCAGTTCCACCGCCTGACTGAATGAATCCCTTGCCTTTTGTAAATATTCCTCAGTTTTTTCTATATTGGAGTAGTCTTCATATGACCTGCCCAACAAAAACTGTACAGATGAATAAAGATCTTTATCATCTTCTGGGGTGATGTTATTAACAGCCTGCTCTAAGTGTTTAATTGAGCTTGCAACATTTTTTTTATGATCACCCTCTTCAGCCAAGAGATAGTAAATCTCTCCAAGATTCTTGTTTATCTGAGTATTTTCAGCCTTATATTCCTTGGCACTGAAGTACTTGAGTGAATTTATGAAGTATTGCTGAGCTTTTGTCGCATTTTCGTTGATGTTTTCAACTTCAGATAGTTCAAAGTGTATATTTCCCAATCTATGCTGCAGGAAATAATGATCAAATGGAAAGTCCTTGGATGTGTAATAATCCATTGACTCTGTATAACACTCAAGAGCCTTTTTTAAGTTGTCCACTGTGTCTTTACTTTGAGACAGAAGAAAGTAGTTTGACCCAAGCCCGGAATTTATATTTGCATAATGCTTGGGATAATTTTTCTTATCCCTTATTACAAGGGACTTACCGTAGTGTTCGATTGCTTTTTCATAGCTTGAAAGATCATTATTTATCTCCCCGATTGATGAATAGACCACTCCCAAATTATTTTGTACAGCGGCATATTGTTCTGGAAAATCTTTTTCAGTATAAATTTCAAGGCAGCTTGTATAACAATCTTTTGCAAGGCCAAGGTTAACGGCAGTATCTTCTACAAGTGAAAGCGCCCTGTAAGCATTTCCAAGGCTATTTGATGTTGCAGCAAACTCGTTTGGATATTTATCCGCTTTTCTAAGGTCAAGAGAATCCTTATATGATTCTATACATTGCTTTAAATTTTCAGTTTCTCCGCTTAATTCATAACACTTGCTATATGTAGACCCCAAATTGTAGCAGCTTGCGGCGTATTCTTCGGGATATTGTTCCTTATCTCTAATACTAAGAGCTTTTTTAAGTGCATCAATAGATTTATTAAGAATTTCTGAATCATTTTTTAGCAGACCAAGAGCAGAATATGCAATGGCTAAATTATTTTTAACTTTGCTGTATTCATATGGAAAATCATTTTCAGTATAAGCGCCAAGAGCTTTATCATATGAATCAATCGCATTCTTAAGGTTTTTTTCAGTACCTTCAACCTCAGATAAAGATTTATAAACATTTCCAAGATTATTATTAATCCTTGCATTATCTATAGGGTGATTATTTGCATCATAATACTTCAGTGCTTCTTTAAATGATTTAACCGATTCTTTATAATTTGTATCTTTGTCCTTAAAATCAGCAAGGCTGCTTTGGGCTATACCAATATTTTCATTTAGTTTTGCATTATCTGCGGGATAATCTTTTGATTTATAAACCTTTAGCGCCTGCTTTCCAAAACCAATGGCATCAAGGCAGTAATCTTCACTACTATTTGTTTCGAGATAACTTATAAATGCATCAGAAAGCATTTTGTTTATAGATGCAAATTCAGAGCTATTATCTTCAGGTGTAATAACCTCAAGCGCACGATTGCAGCTTTCTGATAAACTTTTTAGGTTTGATTCAGTATGCTCCAGATCAAAAAGTGCTGATTTTAGGATACAAATATCATTTAAAACAAATGCATATTCATCTGAATCTGTATTTTGATCAAGCTCTTTTAGAGTAGCATTGTGCTGTTCAATTGATTTTATCAACTCGCCTTTATCTTTTGAATATCTTGCTACATTTGTGAGAAGAGACGATATGTTTTTTTGAATTAAGCTGTAGTCTTCAGCAAAATCATCCTTGGTGTAGAATCTAAGAGCTTTTTCGTATGCGTCTTTTGCAAGCAGGCTGTTATCTTTTGCATTGCTTACCTCAGATAGCCTTCTGTATGCTCCCCCAAGGTTCTTTTGGATCATCGCATAGTTTTCTGCAAATGACTCTTCATCATAAAACTTAATCGATTCCTTATAACACTCTATAGCACTTTTACTGTTAGCCTCTTTATCTTCATGCTCTGAAATAATGTCATAAACAACACCGAGATTGTTCTGGGTCATTGCATACTCTTTGGGATAGTCACTAAGAGTTCTTACCTTAAGCGCCTCTGTGTATGCAGTTATTGCTTTTGAGCCATTTTCCGCAGGATCTTCAAACTCAGAACGAGCCCCGAAAGAATTACCAAGGTTATTTTGAACTGCTGCATATTCATAGGGATTATCCTTAATATTATAAATTTTTAAGGTCTGTTCATAGGCAGCAATTGCTTTTTCTAGATAATTTTTATCATCTGTAATAGCTGCAAGAAATTCAAATGTGGAACCTATGTTGTTGTTTACAATTGCATACTCCCTTGGATACTCGTCGGCAGAAAAATGTCCAAGAGATGCCTCATAACACCGCTGCGCAAGCAGACAGTTATCCTGTGATTCTTCTTCCTCTGCCAAAAGCCTGTAGGAGTTTCCCTCACACATTTTAATATAGGAATATTCATATAAGTGGGTCTCTTTGGAAATAGAAGTTAATGCTTCACCATGAAACTTGACTGATTTCTTGGAGTTTTCAGTCTTGTCTGCTGTCTCTGCCAGGATGTTGTAATTCACACCAATTTGATTCTTTATTAGCGCCACATTTATTGAATCAACCTGATCACTTACACAGTCAAGAGCCTGAGTATAGTGCTCAATAGCATTTTGCAAGTTGTCGGTACTATTATCAAATTCAAAAAGATGCTCAAAGATCAAAGCTTTAATAATAAGGGCTTTTTTATACAATCTTACATCCGTATTTTTATCCAATAAGTCAAATGCCTGATCTAATTTTTCAAGGGCCTCAGTACAAAATTTCTTTTCATTTGCAAGCTTTGATTCATATAAAAGCGAGGCCGAGATATTAAATAGGGCAGATATTTTGTGAAGCGTTCTATTACTTGACTCAAATATTTTAAAAGCCTTTTCACTCTGCTCTGCGGCCAGTTGCAGCTCAGACTGATTCTTGGTTACGGGGGAGAGTTTTCTAAGGCATATGGCTTTATTATTCAAAGCCAGACCGTCTTTAAAGGCTGGATCAAACCCATCATTTGCAATATCTGCATCCTTTAAGAGCTCCAATGTGTTATTGAAGCTATCTACCGAGCCGGTTGAATCTGCAAGATATTCTTGCAAAAGAGCATAGTTGATCTTAGCTCCAGAAAAAATATCTTTTAGAAGATTAGTCTTTTTTAGCTTAGAGGACTTTTCGAATAGCTTTTCCGATTCTTCTAAGAAACTGTCATCATGTTTTAAACAACTGAGGATTAAGCATGCCGCACCCTTGTTTTCAAGGCCTATAATGCTATGCACTGTGTGTTTTTTCTCATCAGTAATTTCTGTATTTTTTATAATCTCTTCATACTTATCCAATACAAGCTTATAGTTTTTATCGGAGTATTTATTGCTTAGATAGTTAATTATGTTAGTAAGAACAATGTTTAAAAATAATAAATAGGCAGAACTATTCTTAAGTGATTTATCCTTGGGCTTTATATCCAGATATTTTATTAATTTATCCGAATCAGTATTGTTTAATCCAAAGTATGTATCAATAATATCTTTATACTCCGGTTCCAAGTCACCAGACAGTTTATCGTTCAGATCTTCAGTGAATAACGACTGTAGGTCAGGCTTAATATATTCAATGATTTGATCAAAGCTTGCATATATATCACTTATTTCGTTATCACTATCCTTACTGCTCAATACAAAGTTTTTAGAATGATCTACCGATGCTATGAAATTAACAAGAGAATTGCTTTCTTGCCCAATTTCGCTTAGCTTTCCGTAGTCGATTTCGTAAAATCCTGAATCGTATTTAAATTCACTGCTATAATCAGAACTTATGTCTTCTAAGAGCTTTTCACGAGTAATAGTGAGGATAGGACGGCTCTTTGCCCTTATATGACCAAGACAATACAGAAAACTTGATCTGTTTTCATCAATGTAAAAAATAAACAGACAAGCGCTGTTAATAATCTCTTCATATACTTTTAAATCCTGCTTGTCTTTAATAAGAAAATCTTCTGGTACAAGATATGACTTAAACCCCCGGTTTGAAAAGATATTATATAACTTAAGAGTATATTCATCGGGACTATCACCCTTATAAAAAACTACACACGGTACCTGACCTTCAATGTAGACCCTTTCCAAGCAGTCGGCGTGATCGTTTAACAGCTTATTTTCTATCCTGGATTCACTCATTTAATATAATTTATTATAATTTTATATTACTACGCATATTAATACTTTAGTAATACTTATACTAACCCCGTAAGAATGTAAATATTAATTATAAACCTGATATCGGGTTATTAAAACAGTTATATAAAAAATAACTGATATTATAAAACATTATAAAAATTATTGTACAATTGAAATAAAATTTATAAATTATAAAATGTTATATATATATAACCTAAAGAATATTCTTATGGACAATCATAAATCAAAGATACTCATAGTAGACGATGAACCCAGAAACAGACTGCTTCTCAATAATATGTGCGAAAACATGGGATACAAAACGTTTCAGGCAACAAACGGCGAAGAGGCAATAGACTATGCGGTAGATAACAGTCCCGACCTTATAATTATGGATGTTATCATGCCAAAAATGAATGGATTTGATTCAACAGAAAAAATCAAAGCCGATGATAGAACCAAACAGATTCCGGTAATCATAGTAACAGCCCTAGGCTCGAGAGAGGACCTTCTTACGGGTATTTCCAAAGGGGCCGATGACTTCCTCACAAAGCCCTATGATTTTGAAGAGCTTGCAATGAGGATAAAAAATAACCTCAAGATCAAAAAATACAATGACCTTCTAAAAGAGAATAATGACATATTGGAAGAAAAGGTTCAACAAAGAACGCAAGAACTGCAAAAAGCCCTTTTTGAACTAAACCTAGCACATGATAGCACCAAGGCTGCCTATCTTGAGACTATTTACAGACTCACTCTTGCTACTGAGTTTAAAGATCAGGCCACAGGCTCTCACATAAAAAGAATAAGTTTATATACCAGGAAGATAGCTGAAACGCTTTCAATGAACACTGAATTTATTGAAAATATATTCCATGCTTCTCCTATGCACGATATAGGAAAGGTTGGAATACCTGACAGTATTCTTTTAAAACCCGGTGCATTAAATGCCGAGGAATGGGAAATAATGAAAACTCATACTACAATTGGGGCAAAGATTTTAGAAGGATCAGAATCTACATTCCTGAAAATGGGTCAGGAAATTGCCAGAAACCATCATGAAACATGGGATGGCTCAGGGTATCCAAACGGCCTTAGCAAAACACAGATACCAATTTCAGCCAGGATAACGATTATAGCAGATCAGTACGATGCACTAAGAAGTACAAGGCCGTATAAAAAGCCATTTACCCATGATGAGGCTTTGAAGATAATTACCGAGGGTGATGGAAGAACAAGCCCCGATCACTTTGACCCGGACATCATTAAGGCTTTTATAGAAATAAACAAGGATTTTGGAGAAATATTCGAATCCTACAGCGGATACTAATTCGTATTTCTCTTCATATTTCTATTACAGAAGTCTACTGTGCTCATAGAGCCTAATATTAATCAAAATAATAGTTATTAATATATACAAATTTGGTTACTTAATTACTGAGCATTTACAAGTGCCCCCTTTTATTCAGTCCCCTTTTTATGTCACTAATTAGGAAGGTTTTCAGCAGAGGATTAATAAAAAAATACACTTAGAATATTTATTAACATAAGTTATCTTATCGGATTTAGAGTAATAAACGCCAGATATGTAAAATCAATTGTGTGATAATTGAATATATGTAAAACATCATGTCCCCCATTATTTTGTCCTTTTATAATAAGTCATTGACTTTACATAATAAAACTAATAGAGTTTGAAGAGAGAATGAAACTTAAGTCCTGTTTTGTCATCTTATGTAGTGGTAGGACTTAAATCTATGAAGGACGAAAGAGGCTTGGATATGAAAAACACAATATTAGGACTTATGCTGGGAACAATGTTTCTTAGCTGGGGGGGGATAGACGAAGCTAGGGCAGGACTAACTCCTCCACAGCAGAATTTATTTAATGCAATAATTCACAGCTGTGAGAAGAAGTTCTTTGCATGTTATACAGATAAGGCTCTCACAGCTTCAATAATAAATAGTGCGCTGAGTGTGCCGCCCGAAACTGTACCTGGACTTTGTGATGCTGTTTGTAATTCATCAGCAATCTAAGAAAGAAGAACTAGCAATTGTGCCGATGTACAGTGCTCACAGATATGTCAGGTTCTTGGTGGTATACAGGACAATGATATTGAGCAACTTATAGAACAAAAGAATTTTGATGAGTTAGGGGAAGTTTGTCAGCTTGGTGTGCCTGACCAGAGTTAACATACCGTAGTGTTGCAAAAAGGAACGTTTTTGCAATAGTTAATTGATCCCGTATAAGTTCCTGAAATTATTATATTCTTACTGTTGCATAATTCTGTTGCAAAAGGAATATCTAGCTCTGAGGCCCAACAGGATGTAAAAATCACTTTCTCAGGATAGCACCAATATTGTATAAGTTCCTTAAATGTGCGGACACTTCACTCTTTTTGATAACAAAGACATTTAAGTAAAAGGGGACTCCACTCTTTTTTGGTTAGAAGATGTATGCTTTAGAGTATGCCAAGACAGCCAAAGTAAATATTGTCTACAACTATTTACTTAATCATTTTAATTACTCCACAAGCAACTCTGCTGCCTGCATTGCCGGTAGGATCAGAAATAAGGTCATCTGGGCCGGAGTGTATTACCAATGCCGTACCGCCTTTTCTAAATAGAGAATTTTTGCTGCCTTGCAGTGTTGCAAGGCTTGAAAGTGTAAGCATTGTGCCTGTGCCGTCTTCTTTAATAAGGATATTTCCCAAATCTCCGACATGATAGCCCTTGGGGTTTCTAAGGCCGTGACTTACAGCAAATGGATTAAAATGTCCACCGGCTGATTTAAAATCCGGAGCTTTGCACTTTCCAGTCTCATGAATATGGATACCATGAAGTCCCGGGGTTAAGCTCCTTACCTGCACTGCTATGTTTACCCCATCATTGCTCTCTAAAAAAGTGGCAACACCTACAACTTCACCAGCGCTGTTTTTTAACTTAGACTTTGCCATGATAGGAATTTCTGCTATTACGCCCTGAATTCCAAGAACACAAAATGATAAAATAGATAAGATTGCAATTTTCATAATTATTTCTCCCTTTATTACTAATATTTATTTAACTTATTTTCAAACTCTGATTCATGTCCAAGCATAATTATCTGCCAACTAATAATAAGGTATGAAATCACTCTTTACCATCATCGCTATCATCATTTGGCTTTGTAATAGCCTTTAATTTACCAAGCTCTTTTAATGCATTTTCATGTATATTTTGTATCTGCTCATTTAAATCATCAATTTCTGATTCCATTTTTAATATATCTTCACATTTATTTTTTATACTATCTTCACTAATATTGCCTTTATGTTTATAGGTCCTGAATACAGCATTTCCAAGCTCTTCTACTAGTTTTCTTTTATTCCTGTTTTTACCCTGGATATTATTTTTGGTTTTGAGTACATCATATGCCTCTTTTGAGCGTACATTTACGATTCTAAGCCCTCTGTTAAGGCCTGCTCTAAATTTATCTAATATATCTTCCTGGTTGTCCATTTTATATTCCTTTTTATATATACGTATGTTGAATTTTATATATTATCATTGTTAAGGATTATTGATTAAAAATCAAAAAAAAACTGCTTATTTAATTTATTTATTTATATAATAGTTAAATAAATCTTGCCTCTTAAGACATACTCACTTAAAATCTGAGGGCTTATTCTTCTTTATTATTTGGAATCACAACTACTAAATGGCTAATAACAATTTATTCTACGGCTGGTACATAGTAGCCGCATCACTCATTCTTATTGTTCTTGATGGACTTCTTCTGTACTCATTTGGTATTTTCCTTCCGGGCCTGAACGATAAATTTGGACTGTCTGAAGCAGGCGGATCATCTATATATGCACTCAGGTCATTTGTGCTTGCTTTTTCCCTGGCTATCTCCGGAAGACTGGTAGATAAGTATGATCCAAGGATAATTATATTCTCTGGCGGGCTTATCTGTGCAATTGGTCTTCTGCTCTGCGGGTTTGCCGAAACCAAGTTTGAGCTGTTCTTGTATTTTGGTGTTCTTATTGGTATTGGTGACGGGGTTTTATATATAACCTGTGTAACTCTCATAAGCAGATGGTTTGTTAAGAAAAGATCGCTTGCAATTGGAATAATAACAACAGGAGTACCGCTTAGCGGTCTTTTTGTCCCCCCGATTACAACCTGGTTAATAATCAATCACGGATTATCGAATGCATTTTTTGGTCTAGCCGCATTTGTATTCATCGCTATTTTTGCCGCACTTTTCTTAAGAAAAAGCCCTGCTGACATGAACATGAAGCCATATGGTGCAGAGGATATTGGCAAAGACGGCAATAACACACTTAAATCTCCTGAAGAATCTAAAGACTGGGAAGCTAAGGAAGCTATCAAGACCCCGGCGTTTTGGCTCTTATACGTAATGTGGCTTTTTGGTTTTATCACTTTTCTTATCATAATCACTCACCTGTTCAATTATGAAATTCATGTAGGCATCCCGGAGCTTTTAGCATCAGGCGCTCCGGCAGCAATCGGGCTTGGAAGCATTTTTGGAAGAATTGTGCTCTCTGGGTTTTTAACAGAACGAATGCGAAGCGAGCGAATTTTATTTATATGCTTTTTTGTGCAGAGCAGTTCGATAATTATTTTGCTACTTTTTAAAGATATAGAGTACTACTTTATTTTCGGACTTTTATTCGGATTTTTCTACAGCGGCTGGGTGCCGATATTTCCTATGATTCTGGGAGATTTTTTTGGCCTAAAAGCACTTGGTGCAATATACGGTTTTTTTGGAACCTCATTTTCAATTGCGGCAATTATCGGTCCAATTCTGGCGGGCTACCTTTTTGACAGAACAGGCAGTTATTTCTATCCGTTTCTTATAGCAATAATTATTTGCTATCTAGCAGCACTTCTTACATTTTTCATAAAAAAACCCGAACGAAAGATCACCGCCTGATCTCCACTTAGGACTAAACATGGAATTCAAAGTAGATAAAGACTTTACGGAGTCAGCAGAAAAACTACTGGGTAGACTTAATTACCACAAGTATTTCTTTGATTCAGGCATCAGCCTGCAAAGTAATTGTAAAGACATCCTGGATGATCACCGCGAGTTATTCAGCCCCGACGTTCTTGCAGATCTAGACAGGTCTATATATAACGAAAATGACCATGAAAAAATAGAGCTCTTTAAGGTCTTCGTCTCAAACATGATACAAACCTATTATGGTTCAGAGCACATTGATAGATTAAATAATGAATTTATCAAACAAGCTCAAAATCCTGAGAATAAAGGCAAAAACCTTTTAAATCTAATTCCAGCAATTAAGACCGAGAGAAAAAGAGAAAAGAGAAACAAATTAGGCAAACAATATAGTGAGCTTAGCAAGGAGCTGTACCATAATCTTGAGCTTGTTATCGAGAAAAGAAATGAAACTTCAACCCTGCTTGGATGTAATGATTATATAGATCAAACTAGAAGTTTATGCAGCCTGGATGTAGAAAGCACCGAAAAATTATGCAATGATTTTTTAAGCGATACTGAATATATATACAAGGACTTGCTTGGCTGGCAACTAAAAAACAAGCTGGAAATAAGAATAGATGATGCTAGGCACGAAGACATACTATTCTTATTTAACTCATATGAGCTTAAGGATTATTTCAAACAAACATCGGCAGACAAACTATCCACCAGGTTTCTGGATGAAATGGGAATAAATTTACCTGGTTCTATCAAATTTGACCTGAATAATAGACTCACAAAAAACCCTGATGCGCGAACCTATCCTGTATCAGTACCGGATAATATCTTAATATCAGTAAACAGAATAAAAACTGCTGAGGACTATGACTCTATATTGGGGCAAATTGGCAAATCACTGCTCCTTGGTTCAATAAATATAGACGATTCATTTGAGAAAAAGAGGTTAATTGATCCTACTACTCTAGAAATATTCAAATTTCTCTTCGAAGATCTGATCTTTGAACAAAACTGGCTGCAGAGATATTTAAGACTTGATACTGACAAAAACTTTTTAGAATTTCTATATTTAAAAAAACTGTTTCAGATAAGAAATCTATGCTTAAATGTGCTGTCATACAGGCTGATATACGAAAACAACTTACACCAAGCATTAGAGCAAATATCTGAGTTATATCAAAAAAGTTCTTTTATAAAACCAAATGAACATATGGTGCTGCTTAATTTAATTCTGGACAAAGATACTCCGTATTACAGTTTTAGAGCATGTTTACTAGAATCATACTTAAGGGAATATCTTATTAGCCGTTTTGATGAACAGTGGTGGAGAGAAATAGATGCAGGCAGACAGTTGATAAAATGGTGGAATCAAAACTCAGGATTAACAACCGGTTTTTTGGAGCAAGAAATAGAAACTGGCCCACTCAATATTAAAAAACTAATCAAGTATTTCGAAAAAGCGTTTTAGCGTATATGCTTTTTTAAACATATGATACTTTTATTCACAACGACTCTATTAATTTGCCTATCTTTATATGCACTATTAACTCTATGTAAATTAACATCAACATCTGAAAAGATTGTAGCGGCAGTGCTTATTATATCGGCTCAAATAATATTAACTGAGACGCTTCTTGGTATAATGAAAATACTAACTGCCGGCTATTTAGTCTTCATTAACTCATCTATTTCTTTAGCATTAATAATCTTAGTTTATAAAAAACAAAATAATATAGTTGGCCTTTTTGCTAATGATGTAAATAAGATCTCACAATTTCTTAAGTCACTCAATTCACCCTACATTATATTCCTTTTGATATTGCTATGCTTAGTTAGTTTTTGGTTGTTTTTATCTGCCTTGCTTCTTCCTCCAAGGGGAATTGACGACCTTACATATCATCTTCCGGCAGTTTATGAATTTATTAATCATGAAAAAATATTTCTGGTGGCAATAAATTATAGAGGTCATTTTGCTTTTCCTATGAATGCCGAGCTGTTATTCCTTTGGCCCGTGATATTCATAAAAAATCTCATTCCAATAGGCTTGGTACAATATTTTTATGGTCTTTATGCAGTAGTAGTTATTTACGCACTCTCCAAAGAGATGAGACTAAAAACACAAACCTCCATGTTTATTGGTTTATGCTTCTTCTTTAGCCCTGTTGTATTGGCTCAGGCCGGAGTAGGATATATTGATTTAATAGTAAGTGTGTTCTATTTAACTGCCATTTTCTTCTCGGTCAGATTTTATAGAACACAAAGACCAATATATTTATATTTATGCGCTGTATCAATTGGTCTAATAGTAGGGATGAAATATACGATGCTCCTTTGCGCATTAGTTTTGCAAGTTCTCATCCTTCCTGGTTTATCAAGAAAAAAGCTCAAGCAAGCAGGACTTTATTTATTCATAATAACTATTTTCTGCTCATACTGGTATTTAAGAAATTTTTTAATACTTGGACATCCGTTTTATCCTTTTAATATATCGGGTCTTGAGAGTACCTACACAAGCTTCTCTGACCTGAGCGTTTTGAATATAATTTCTAAATACTTAACCATTCTAAAACTGTTTTTCACCAAAGACTGGGGAATTGGCTCTTACAACGGAGGATATGGAATAATATTTTGGGGACTGGCTTTTCCAAGCTGGATATATTTGTTTGTTAAATCAATCATATCAAAAAGTGAAAACAGGCTGATTAATCTATTTATGTGGATACAGATACCTGTTGGATTTACATTCTTTCTTATCGTTCCAATCGACGAATTTCATCTATATCCCAGATTTTCCATATTCATGATTTCTATTGGATTAATTGCTTTTGGTATGGTTATTGAAAAGTTTAATAAAAACCAGATTTATAAAAACGCTGTACTTTTTTGCATCTGTATTTTTTGTTTTGTTTCAACATTTCAGCTTGCAAGGGCAAAGCTCCCGTCACATGCAATTGATGCACCCATTTATGATTATATAAACAAAAAGAACTATTCAAATATCAGGTACCTGCGAGTAGCATCGACAAGTGCATCTTTTCTTTGGGAAACATTAGACTTCATAACTCTAAATAATGAGACAGGATTAGACTGTTACTTTGCAAGCAGTCTTCTTGATTACGTAGGGCCAATTTATGGCAGCAAACTTCAAAACAGGGTGTGGAACTTTAAAGAAGATAAATCCTCTTCGCCTGATGCTCTTATATTTCTTATTCACGAGGAAGACAAGGTTAAGTATTACGGAAAGAAAATAACAATTGATGAGGTTATAAATAATATAGACTATGTATTGATAGATATTGCTCAAAAAGCGTATTTGTATCTGAACAAGGATTTTTTGGATAAAGACAGTGAGATACAAAAATCACTTATAAAACACTATGAAAACTACTATAATAAAGAAATCAAAGTAGCATCGACACTTAGGAATAAAATTAACACAGATACTCCAATAATTGCATCAGATTATTATGGTATAGGATTACAGTATCTCTCTATGACAGAGAACATAAGAAATTCAGTCCTTATGCTTCCGGAGGGTAAAGAAAATAAGTTTTTAGGTGAAAATGTTACAGGAAGTTTCTATAGTGTTAATAAAAAGTATAAAGGCTATAACTCTAAACTAGTTTATAAAATAAGAATTAATAAGGATGAAAATGTAATATTATATTTAAACTCAAAAAAATGATTAGAAAGTTTGAGCATCACATTTTGTTTATATTTATTACACTTATAACATCGGTACACCTTTACTATATGATTGGTCATTACCTGCAGGGATTTTCAAGGTTTACCGAGATCTGGCATGCGGTATACAAATTTCTAGGGTTTTTAATAATATAAAAACCCTGTAGTCTAGTCGATTTGCCGGTGTTAATAAAATTCCTATGATTTAAATTTACGGATTCACAATCACCTTTCCAAACTGAGCTCTGTTTTCAATATGCTTATGGGCTGCTGCAGTCTCTGATAGTGGAAACTTCTTATCAATAACTGACTTTATATATCCGTTTAATGTAAGCTTTAAAGCCTTTTCAAGATTTGATCTTGGTGCATTGAACACCGTAACTCCCAACACTTCCAAGTCCTTCATTATAAGCGGTCCGAACATTAGCTCAGCTTTTACCCCGCCAACTACTCCAACAAGAAGAAGCCTGCCCTTTGCTGAAAGTGACTGAATATTTTTTTCATATACAGAGGCTCCGATCTGATCAAATATGACGTTTACACCCTTACCGCCTGTCATATTTTTTACTTCTTCAGCAAAATCCTGCGTGTTGTAATTGATTATCTCATCGGCGCCAAGCTCTTTAGCTTTTTGCAGTTTTTCATCAGACCCGGCGGTAGCTATTACCTGGCTTGCACCAAGATGTTTAGCAATCTGAACTGCCATACAACCGGTTCCGCTTCCTGCTGCATGTACAAGCACTCTCTCTCCCTCTTTAAGCCCTGCCCTTTCAACAAGCCCATACCAAGCTGTTACTGTACAAATGGGAGCCGCAGCAGCATCGTCAAACGACAGACCTTCTGGAATTGTGATAACATTCACAGCAGGCACCTTAACAAACTCAGCAAGGCCGCCGTGCCTGTTTACCCCAATTACTTCAAACCCTTTTTCAAGCCTTACTGTTGGGTCTACCACTACCCTATCCCCAACATTCAAGTCCCCTGCATTGCCGCCTACCTCGGCTATCTCTCCTGCAATATCTATTCCTCCAATATGTGGCAGATCAACCGGTCTTGGTGATTTTCCCGATCTTAACCTCAGATCAAGAGCATTAAGTGAAACTGATTTAACATTTATAAGCACTTCATCATCAGAAATTTGAGGCTTATCATACTCTTCAAGTTTAATTACATCTGCTTCTCCAAATTCATGGTATATGGCTGCCTTCATAAGATTCCTCCAAGCTTTATTAAATTTAAAAGTGATATATTATATAGTTTTTAAAAATTAAAAAGGTCTGTTTATAAAAAATTATATGTTTGGAATCGGAACGGGTGAAATATTGGTTATTCTGGTTGTGGCGCTTCTAGTGCTTGGACCAAATGAAATACCAAAAGTCGCAAGAACTATTGGAAAGACCATGAAAGACATAAACAGGTTCAAAAATGATTTAAGGCAAAGTGTAGATACCGAATTTGAACAGTATGAACAGTCTGAGCAAAAGAAGAAAGAAGAGAAACCTGACAAGGAAAAAGATAAAATCACCTGATAATAACCATTCAGAACCATTAATACATCTACTAAATGAGTAAGCTTACCGAGCCAGCACCGGTTAAAATTATATTCTCTGTAATCTTTGCACGGGGCGCTGATAC
Organism: Thermodesulfobacteriota bacterium; assembly: GCA_041572575.1. Lineage (GTDB taxonomy): Bacteria > Desulfobacterota_D > UBA1144 > Nemesobacterales > N074bin48 > N074bin48. The sequence goes on along the minus strand of JBFFSH010000019.1, from coordinate 6,094 downwards.
GGATTTTTTAAAACAAATATTAATAGAAAACTTTGGACAGCTGGATTTTGAAAGTCAGATAATAAATTTTGATAAAACAGGTTATTACACTGAGGAGATGGGTGCTGAGCTTTTTAGAAAAATATATAGTAAAAAAGAAGTTGTAAAGCGCGAGCAAATTATAGATATTAAAATTAAAGCAAATGATATAGAAGAACAAACATCTGTAAATAATAAAAGAGTTTTTAACATTGATCCCGGGTATTTAGCAACAGAACATTTTGTATTATCAACAGCAAAAGGTTATGCTCATCGTCCCTACCTGGGAAAAGGAGTATATGCTGATTTAACCCTGATTTACAGAGATAAGAATTTCAGTGAATTGGAATGGACTTATCCGGATTACAAATCATCAGAACTGCAGAATATTCTAAAAGAAATTAGAGTAAATTACATTAAAAATTTAAGAGAGGAAAAAATGTATGATTAGTATGACAGGATTTGGCAGAACAGAGCTGCAGACATCGCTTGGCACTGTTGCAATTGAAGCAAGATCAGAAAACCACAGATATCTTGATGTAACCACGCAGCTGCCGGATATACTTTCTGAGATAGAAAACGACATTCAGGAAATAGTAAAAAAGCATATATCAAGAGGCAAGTTTAGAATATATATATCAGCAAAGCTAAATAACAAAAGCAGCCATCTGGACTACAGCCTTGCAAAGGACTCTTTAAATAATCTTGAAAAACTTAAAAAAGACCTGAAGTTAAATGGGGATAGGAAGCTTGAACACCTTTTGATGTTAAAAGACCTCTTTACCACTGAATCGAAAGAGGAACTAACAAAAGCTGATATCAACAAAGTACTAAATAGCCTTAAATCAGTAATTAAAAAAGTTCATGATGCAAGAAAGGCTGAAGGTAAATATCTTAAATCTGAGCTTCTAAAAAGAATAAATAAAATTGAAAAGCTGCTAGCTAAAATAAAAACTAGAAGAAAGAACTATCCAAAAGAGACAAAAGAAAAGCTCAAAGAAAGAGTAAACCTGTTATTAGAAGATTCTCAGATCGAAAACTCAAGGCTTGTTCAGGAAATCGCAATACTCGCTGAAAAAAGCGATTTCACTGAAGAAACCGTAAGGTTAAATGCCCACATAAAAAGATTTAAAGACACGATGAATAAGAACACTCCCGTTGGAAGAGAACTTGATTTTCTTATTCAGGAAATGAACAGGGAAGCCGGAACAATTTCTGCAAAATCAAAAGACGCAAAGATATCTCACTTTATTATCGAACTCAGATCAGACCTTGAAAAAATAAGAGAGCAGATACAGAATGTGGAATAGGATTATATTAATTCAGGCAGGGTATACAGGTCGAATGCTCACAATCAATTAAATAATCATAAATTTGCTTTGCGGCAAGTGAATGCCCATGTACATTCCAGTGACCGTCGTTTTCAAAATGATATCCAAGAGGATTTCTACCTTTCTCGAATTCACTTCTTAAATCAATAAACTCAATTTCCTTATCGCTTAGCATAGAGATGAGTTTATTATGAACCTCACTTTCAATTTGCTTATTCTTACCTACCCAAAGTCCGCGTGAAGGAATAATTACAACGAGCAGATTATATTTTTTGTCGAGGTCACTTAATATATGAACAGAGCTATTTAATACATTTTTATCAATCTCATTTTTAGGGATTCCATCGAGGTTATCAATAATAAGACCATATCTAACAGCTAAATCTCTTAGTTCTGAATTGGAATGTACATATGTTGCAAAAAGGTTAAATAGAGCAAAATTATATAGAAAATGTTTTATTTTGTTATATTTTGAAGGATTGACAATTCTATTACTATTTCGATTTCCATAATCCAGCAAATCATTTTCCATGCAAAGCCCAAGTATTACATTTTTAATTTTAGCTCCTGTCGACTCTGCATAATTTAGTAGTTCACGGTAACCGTTTAAATTATTTGAGATACTGATATTGTATACAGGTTTATTGATAAGTTTTTGAAGCTGATCAGAATATCTTTTATGCTCATCAACCCCCCAGCCTAGGGAAAATGAATCTCCAACAACTGCCAGTTCATCCGGTTTAATTTCTGCAATATCCTTCTTATCCCTAAACCCATATTTGTTAAACTCTACATATGTATCATAATCCCCTGTGTTCTTAATCTGACTGCCCGAATAATTTTTCTTTCCAATCCTTATATTAAATTGCTCGTTATAATCAAATTTAATCCTTCCCGACGGGTCGTATTTTGGATACATAGTTCTTATCCCAAACTCGCAGGGAATCAGAACAGTTAATAGAACTGAAATAAAAACTAGAAATCTAACTATATACTTTTTAATTATCATTTAACTAAGCTAATTGTTTTAAATCTACTCAAAATTAAACAGTTAATTAAACATTATATGTTGACACAAAGGCAATTAACATAAAAATATAGGCCAAATTTATTTGTGGAGGAACAAAAGTTGGAAAAGACACTATCAATTGTTAAACCAGACGGAGTAGAAAAAAATGTGATCGGAGAGGTAATAAGAAGATTCGAAAGCGAAGGAATGAAGGTAATAGGCCTTAAAATGGTAAAACTCTCAAAGGAACAGGCGCAGGGTTTTTATGCAGTACACAAAGAAAGACCATTTTTTGACAGCCTTACAGATTTTATGTCATCAGGCCCGTGCGTACTAATGGTACTTCAGGGTGAAAATGCAATAAAGACTGTAAGAACAACCATGGGTGCAACAAACCCTGCTGAAGCAGATAACGGAACAATCAGAAAAGACTTTGCTTCAGATATTGAGCATAATATTGTACACGGCTCAGATTCCACAGAATCTGCCGACTATGAAATCGTTTATTTCTTTAATGACCTGGAACTTGCCTAAGAATTTGTTTAAAGTTTAACTATGGCTAACAGAAAAAATAAAAGGGCTTATTCTACAGCCCTCTTTATTTTTTTAGCCGTTCTTTGTCTATACCTATTCCGAAACAGCTACCTTCCGGCAGCAGGAAACTATCTAGTTATTCAGGATGACCTGGAAAAAGCAGATGCCATCTTTGTGTTTGGAGGATCGGTTCCAAACAGGATAATTGAGGCTGCCGAGATATATAAAAAAGGATATGCCCCGCTTATAATAATTTCAAAATATCCAAGGCCCGGGGGTTATGAGTATCTGAAAAATAAAGGAATCTCCTACCCGGAGGGCCATGATATTAATAAATCGATTGCTCAGAAGCTTGGAATACCAAAGAAGAGTATAGTCATAACAAAAGACAGGAACACGAGCACATTTGAAGAACTGGTAAGATTAAACAAGTTTTGTAAGAACAATAACTTTAATAAAGTCATCCTGGTAAGCACCAAATCCCATACCAAAAGAATCTCTAAAATATTCACAGATATATCTGAGGGTAAAATAAAGGGAATTGTCAGATACACAAATTACGACAGTTACGACCCTAAAAACTGGTGGAAAGACAGGAGCTCACTCAGGCAGACATTGTTTGAATATCAAAAGCTTTTGCATCATTTTTTTGTTGATAGGAAGAAAATTTAATCAAATTCTATTTCAAAAATATTTTCAAAGTTATCTTTCACTATATTAATAATTTCTTTCAATTCTACTTCTCTTTTTAAAATTTCAGATATGGAAGTTATTTGTAAATCGGTAATACCACATGGAACTATATGTGAGAATGCATCATCCTGTTTAGTAATATTTAAAGAAAAACCGTGCATGGTAATGTGCTTTTTTACATAAATTCCTATAAAGGCAATTTTGGAATTACCAACCCATACACCTGGATATTTATCTCTCCTACATGCACCAATTTCCAGGGAACTCAAAGATTGAATAATCACCTCTTCGAGTAAATTTACATATTTCTTCACCCCCAGGCCAAGCTCTTTAAGATTCAAAACAGGATAACAAACAAGCTGCCCGGGGCCGTGGTATGTGAAGTCCCCTCCCCTGTTTGTTTCGAATAGCTCTATACCCCGCTCTTTTAACACTTTTTGGCTTGCAAGCAAATTCTGGTTACTTCCAAATTTGCCGACTGTAATTACTGGTTCATGCTCCAGCATCAGTATATGACCATATGAGCAATCTTTACCGGAAACAATATCATTTTGCAGTCTATTCTGAATATCCAGACAGTCCGAATATGATATCCTTCCAAGCAGTGACCAGCTTACATTTTTATTCATATTTTTTAATTTAGATTATTTATTAATCAGGTTATATTAATCAAAATGGCAAAAACAACCAAAAACAGTCTTACATATTCTGAGCTTAAAGACAGGCTTCAAAAAGAACTGCTAGATCCTGTTTTTATATTACATGGAGACGATGAGTATCTTATAGAACAGTCTATAAATGAAATTAAACAGTCTGTCGAGCAAAAAAATCCTGATGCCGATTATCTCTCTTATTATGCAGATTCAGTAAATATCACCGAGATTCTGGATTCTGCAAACTCTATGGGACTATTTTCTGCAGCTAAGATTATTGTTATAAAACAATGTGAGAAACTTCTAAAAGACGATGCCGGCTATTTGATGGAATATATTGATAACCCAAACAAGCAGACATTTATGGTTTTGGTGTTTGAAAATCTTAAGAAGTTCAAAATCAAGCCAAATGACAATTTCATAAGCGTAAATATCCCCTCAGACTCCAAAAATATCATCTTAAAAGTAAAAAAAGAATCAGAAAAGCAGGGTTATCATATTAAAAACGATGCTATTTTGAGGCTTACGGAGCTTGTTGGGGAAAATTTGATTGATATTTTAGGTGAAATAAAAAAACTCTCCATAAATCAGAGCGGTGATATAATTGAAAAGTCCGATGTTGAAAACTATATAAAAAAATCAAAGTTTAAGGATGTCTTCGAGCTTATAAATGCAATTTGCAATAAAGATAAAAGCAAAGCCTATGAAATATTATCAGAGCTTGAGCAAAATGGCGAAGAACCCATTGCTGTTATAAACAGAATTTCCTGGCGAATAAGGCAGCTATGGCAGGTAAATCAACTGGTAAATGAAAAAAAATCCAAGGATGAGATACTAAAGACACTCAAAATTTCATCTGGAAACCTCTATTATATGCAAAAACAGATGAAAAATTTCAGAAATGAAGAATATATAAGGATTTTGGATACTATCTATAATACGGAGCTTAAGCTAAAATCCACTGCGACACCCAGATTTGACCTTCTTACAAGCTCAGTGATGCAGATGTGCAGATAGAATAGTTTGTTATGTTTAAAGATTATGCCTGAGCGGCAGCTTCCAGTTTATGAACTTTCTTTGAGAAGTTGGAAATGTTCCTTGAAGCTGTTCTCTTATGAATTACACCCTTTGTTGCAGCCTTATCAAAAGCTACGGTGGTGTCTTTCAAAAGCTCTTTGGATTTTTCCAGATCCTTACTCTCTATTGTAGAAAGCAGGGTTTTAACCTTGGATCGAAGAGTAGATTTAATATGCAAGTTCCTCTCTCTTCTTACCTTGCTCTGACGGTCTCTTTTGATTCCTGATTTTGATCTTAGTGCCATGTTTACCCGCTTTAAAATTTAGTTATAATTAAAGGGAGCAATTATTAGTCTTTTTATTACAGTTGTCAAGTATTTATTACTTGCATTTTTATATTAACTATGACATAATTTACGACTAAGGTCGAATAATATTAGAAAATGAATATCAATTTCAATAGTACTATTAAATTTCCATCTGAAGTAATTATTCAGCAAACTGCTGATGGGCAGAGTATAATGCTCAATACAAGAACTGAAAATTATTTTGGACTCGATGAAACTGGGACAATATTTTATAATAACCTAATAAATTCACTAAATATAAATAAAGCATTGCAAAAGATACATAATACTTATGAAGTAGAAAAAGACACCCTTAGCACTGATTTGCAAAGTTTTATTAGTGATCTTAAAAAAAATAAGGAGCTCGCATAGAACAGAGCTATAAGTAATGCAGAATCTCCTTTATTTTATTAACTAAATCTACATTTCTGTTATTAAATCTAAATTCCATCTCTTTTAGATACAAAACAAAGTGTTTTCTGTCAATTCCATT
>JBFFSH010000018.1:0-42665 GCA_041572575.1 Thermodesulfobacteriota bacterium | reverse complement strand
TTGTTCTTCTCTTCTTCCTCTTCTATTTTCTGCAGTTCTTTTGTTGTTGGTTGTTGTTCGAACTCAAATTCATCTTCGTCCATCTCGGCTACCGCACTGCCTGCTATGCCCAGCTGCTTTAAATTGTCTTTGTCGCTGTCAGCATAGGATTCAGACTGTTCTTGCTTTGGCTGCTGCTCTTCATATTCCTGATATTTTATTTCCATGATTACTTCCTGATTAATAATATATAATTATAACTCAACTTATTATGTTTTGAGTGTTTTAAGGGCTGCAATATTAAACAAATTACTGATCGGGTAGTATGGTAAAAATGATACTCTCAATAGTTTAGGATGATCAGTAACTTAAAGTCTTGCAAAATAAATCTATACTATTTTGCTGCACTTAAGTTTGCAGAAACCTGATCCCAGTTTACTACATTCCACCATGCCTTGATGTAGTCTGGTCTTCTGTTCTGATAATTTAAATAATATGCATGTTCCCAAACATCCAAACCTAAAATCGGAGTTAGTCCATCTGTCACGGGGTTATCCTGGTTTGGAGTTGATGTAACAACTAATTTGCCGCCATCAACACAAAGCCATGCCCACCCGCTTCCAAACCTGGTAGCACCAGCCTTGGCAAAAGCATCCTGAAAATCAGAGAAACTGCCAAAAGCAGAGTCTATGGCTGATGCTAAATCACCAGATGGCTGCCCGCCTGCACCTGGGCCCATGACAGTCCAGAACATACTGTGGTTTAAATGACCTCCACCGTTGTTTCTTACAGCAACCCTTATAGCTTCTGGAACACTGCCAAGATCTCTAATTAAATCTTCAACAGGTTTATCCTGTAGATCGGGGTGGCTTTCTAAAGCTGCGTTCAGGTTATTGATATATGTCTGATGGTGTTTGGTATGATGAATCTCCATTGTTTTAGCGTCAATATGAGGCTCAAGCGCATTATAATCGTAAGATAATTCCGGTAATGTGTGTGGCATTTAAATATGAATCCTCCTGTAATAGAATTAAATATTATTTCAATTTAGTCATGGCTAAGATAGCCTATATTTCCACTATAACGTATACGTTTTGAGAATGCAATATGTTTTGTAACTGCTTTAAAATATTAGTTTTTTACCAATAAAAACGCCTTAAGTTTATTACTGATATTGATTTATGGCACTTACGTTGTATCATTAATGTGTTGCTTTAAGTGTGGGGTGCAATTGAATTATGAAATGTACAGGTTGTGGGTTCAATACATTTGATTATCTGGAAAGTTGTAATAAATGTGGAAATGTTTTTGAGTCAAATTTCCAGTTTAAAAAGCTTTATGCGAAGTACTCTGAGCCAAGAAAATTAAAGAGAAATAACAAATCTGATGGTTTGGACCCGGCTGGGATAAATAAGACAAACATCAATTTGAACCGTCATAAAATAATTATTCCGGATGATTCTAAATACACTCCATCTGTAAAAGTATCCGATAACTTAAATTTACATGCTCAGCCATCTAAATCCGGGCTACAGGGTAATGAGAAAGAGGATATATTTGAGCCTGACTTTAAATATGATAGTAGCAATATTTATGTACAGGCATCTACAGAATCGAGGATTGCCGCTTCATTTATAGATTTTATTATATTAAATATTTTGACACTAGTTTGTATCTGCTGTGCCTTATTGATTTTAGGATACAAGATTGATAAAAGTTTACTGCTGATAAAAGAGCATGTAATTCTTATTTATCTTGTATTGCTGTTCTTAAGTACATCTTATTTTGTGCTAATGCAGGGATTTGGAGGCAGGACTATAGGTAAATTGTTGCTGAGCCTTAAAGTAATAAAAAAAGACGGCATAGAAATAGGTTTTATAGATTCATTTATTAGGTTTATCGGTTACTTCATTTCGGCAGTTCCTGTGTTTTTAGGGTTTATATGGTCTTACATAGATTCAAACTCACAAGCCTGGCATGACAAAATAGCAGGTACTGTAGTAATAGAAAAATAGACATTTTTCTAATTATCATTACCCTTGTCATCATTAAACGCTATTTTATATCAGTTTTTCCCTAAAACTCTTTAAATTTTGTTCATTTCATATCATTGACACTTAACTCCTTACATGTTAGAACCTTCTGGTTTTTTTAAAACTTCTGGGTATTTCCTAAAAAATTTAATATTAAAAATTTATGAGTGTTGAGCATGCAGGCAATTTTCCTGCAGATAAGTTTCTTTTAGTTTTAGCGATAATTCTTATCGGTTCCAAGCTTATTGGCGAGCTTACCGAAAGAATCAAACAGCCTCCGGTTCTAGGAGAGCTAATAGCAGGGGTGATTCTTGGGGGTAGCGTACTTGCGCTTGTACCCTCGGTTGCCGGTGATGCCGGTTATCAGACTTTTCATCTTTTAGCAGAACTTGGTGTTTGTATACTCCTGTTTGAGATAGGTCTTGAAACTGATCTTGATGAATTGTTAAAAGTGGGTGATACTTCAGCAATTGTAGCCATTGTGGGAATTGTAGCGCCATTTGTGCTTGGGTTTATTAGTATAATGGGTTTTCAGCAATATGGCCTTCTAACTTTTGACAGTCCTGCAACAGGTACTCTGGTTGCAATTACAGTAGGTGCCACCCTAACCGCTACCAGTGTTGGTATAACAGCAAGAGTTTTATCGGATATGAACAAGATTCATAGCCCTGAGTCAAAGATAGTCCTTGGTGCTGCTGTAATAGACGATATCTTGGGGCTAGTAATACTTGCAGTTGTTACGGGTCTTATTGAAGCGTCGAAGCAGGGATTAGATACCGGGATATCAGCTGTAAGCGTATTGACAATATCGGCAAAAGCTTTTGGTTTTCTTATTGTATCCATAATAGCAGGAATTCTTGTATCTGGAAAAATATTTAATTTCTTTCATAAATTGAAGGTTAGAGGAATACTTCTATTAAGTGCTGTAGGATTTGCTCTGCTTTATTCATACCTGGCACATAAAGCGGGGCTTGCTGCCATTGTTGGAGCTTTTGCCGCAGGACTTGTAGTCGCTAAAACAGCTCAGGTAAAGGTAATAGAAGAAAGATTAAAACCGGTTTCAGACCTTGTAACGCCGATATTCTTTGTGATGGTAGGTGCTGCAGTAGACGTAACCGTTTTCAATCCGTTTAATTCAGGTAATATCCCTATCCTTATTATTGCAATGGTATTGTTTGCTGTCGCAGTTGCTGGTAAGTTTGTAAGCGGCTTTGTAGTTTTTGCTAAGGATATAAAGAAAAAAGTTATAGGTATCGGTATGATTCCAAGAGGAGAAGTAGGATTAATATTTGCTCAGGTTGGACTTGCTTTTGGAGTTTTCGATATAAAACTCTTTTCAGCCGTGACAGCTATGGTAATGTTAACAACTTTTGTAGCACCACCGCTTCTTAAAAAGTCATTTGGAAGCGATGAAAGTGAGAATAAAAGTTGATTATTTGTATTTATAGTATGGAGTAAAAATGAATAGAATGATAGCTACATTATATATATTGCTAATTATACTCAGCACTACAGCAAATGTATTTGCTGCCAGTGATGACATTCTGAGTGTTGATCCAAAGCATCTGGGAATTTTAATCGTTCTTTTTGTTGCAAGCATAGTTCTTCTAAACAAAATACTTTTTCAGCCCCTTTTAGACCTTGATGAAAAAAGGGAGCAGCTTACAAGCGGAACAAGCTCTGAGGCTAAAGACCTTAAGAAAAAAGCTCAGGACACTATTAATGAATATACTGAAAAGATAAATGAAGCCAGATTGGAAACGCAGGAACAGAGAAACCTAATAAGAAAAGAAGCCCAAAGCAGTGCAGCGGAGATGATGGAAAGAGCAAGAGGCGAAGCAAACTCACTGCTTGATGAAGCAAAAACCAAAATAGATAACGAAGCAAAAGAAATTAGAGAAAAAATAAAACCTGAGATTGAGCTTATAGCAAAAGATGTGGCCTCAAAGCTTATTAATAAGGAGATATAGAGTTGGTTGAGATTGAAAGTTTAATAAGTCTTGCAGTAACAATGGCAGGCGGTGGTGCAGATGCATTTAACTGGCAGTACGTTGGCAAGCATGCGGCTAACCTCGCCATTTTAGTGGGTGTTCTCGTTTATTTTCTTAAAACGCCTGTAAAAAACTTTCTTATGGAAAGAAGAGGGCAGATTGCAAGCAAAATAGAAAGCTCTGAAAAAGAGATTACTGAAGCAAAGGCACTTTTCGATCAGTACATGGCAAAGATGAACAATCTTGAGCAGGAAATTAAAGACCTTAAAGATACAATAAAAAATGAAGCCGAATTGGAGAGACAGGAAATAATAAAGCAGGCCGAGGTATCAGCACAAAAAATAAGAGAAGATGCCAAGGAAACCATTAAATCTGAAACTGCTAAGGCAAAACATCAAATTCAGGGTGAAGTGGTGCAGCTTGCAATGCAGCTTGCAGAAAACCTTATCAAAAGCAACCTTAATGAAAATGACAGTAAAAGAATTATTGAAGACTTTGTAAGTGAGGTAAACGAAACAAAATGGCAACAGTAGCAACCCTAAGAGATTTAATATCGGCGCTTATTGAGACCTCGGTCCAGTCATTCAAACTCTCAACTACCACATCTGACCTTGAAAAATTTTTCTCAGTTATTGAGCAAAATGAAGACTTAAAAGATATATTCGCAAGCACTGTTTATGAGCTTGATGAAAAGTTAGCAATCCTAAACGATGTAAACGCACAAATTGGTATGGATGCATATACAGTAAATTTTATTAAATCAGTAATTGAAATGGATAAGGTTAAGGGGCTTGTTGATTCAAGAGAACTTGTTCTTAGAAGACTCAGAAAAGCCGCAGGAATTGAGCTTGCTGAGTTTATATTTGCAAAAGTGCCGGAAGAGACAGAAGTACACGGCGTTCAACAGGCTATTGAAGCTCAGATAGGAAATAAAATTGAGGTTGCTGTCACGGTTGATCCTGAAATTTTGGGTGGGGTGATCGTGAAAGTATCCAACAAACTATTTGATAACAGTATAAGAACAAAACTAAATAAAGTTAAAAATATGCTTACGGCTGCATAGCAGTTTTGGAGGATAAAAGGAGTCAGATAAATGGAAGATATAAAAATCGAAGGGATTGGAGAAATACTTAAAAACCGAATCAAGGGTTACGATCAGAAAATAGAGACCGCTGAGGTTGGAACTGTAATCTCAGTAGGAGATGGTATTTCGCGTGCATACGGACTCGACAACACAATGGCCGGAGAGCTCGTAGAGTTTCAAAACGGCATTATGGGTCTTGTACTAAACCTTGAAGAAGATAACGTAGGTATTGCAATATTTGGTGAAGACACACAGATTCAGGAAGGCGATACAGTAAAAAGAACTGGAAAGATCGCCGAAATTCCAGTTGGTGATAATGTAGTAGGAAGGGTAGTAGATGCTCTTGGTCAGCCAATTGATGGTAAAGGTGAAATTCAGACAACAGATACCAGACAAATTGAGGTTAAGGCTCCAGGCGTTGTTTACAGACAGTCAGTGAACGAGCCGCTTCAGACAGGTATTAAAGCAATTGACTCCATGATTCCAATAGGTAGGGGACAAAGAGAGCTTATTCTCGGTGACAGACAAACGGGAAAGACAGCAGTTGCAGTTGATACTATTATTAATCAGAAAGGGCAGGACGTTTATTGCATATATGTAGCAGTAGGACAGAAGCAGTCTACAGTTGCCCAGGTTGTTGACAAGCTAAGAGAACACGGTGCAATGGAATACACAACAGTTGTTGCTGCTACTGCAAGTGACCCCGCACCTTATCAGTTCATCTCTCCTTATACGGGATGTGCTATTGGTGAATTTTTTAGAGATTCAGGAAGACACGCACTTGTGATTTATGATGATCTAACAAAACACGCATGGTCATACAGACAGATTTCACTTTTACTCAGAAGACCTCCTGGACGAGAAGCTTATCCAGGAGACGTTTTTTATCTACACTCAAGGCTTCTTGAAAGGGCTGCTAAATTAAGAGACGCAGACGGCGGCGGTTCACTTACAGCGCTTCCGATTATTGAAACTCAGGCAGGTGACGTATCTGCCTATATTCCTACAAACGTAATTTCTATTACAGATGGTCAGATTTATCTTGAGAGTGACCTGTTTTATGCCGGTATCAGACCTGCTATTAATGTTGGTCTATCGGTATCAAGGGTAGGTGGATCAGCTCAGATCAAGGCTATGAAAAACGTAGCAGGAACTCTGAGGCTTGAGCTTGCTCAGTATAGAGAAGTGGAAGCTTTTGCTCAGTTTGCATCAGACCTTGATAAGGTTACCCAGGCTCAGCTTGCCCGTGGTAGCCGTCTTGTAGAAGCGCTAAAGCAGGTTCAGTATGCGCCGCTAGCCGTTGAAAAACAGGTACTTATGATATTTGCAGTAACAAACGGATACGTTGATGACTATCCAGTGGAGACAATGGGTCAATATGAAAAAGAACTCTATATTCACCTAGAAGCCAACCATCCAGAAATTCTCACAGAAATAAGAGAGAAAAAGGTAATAGATGATGATCTTAAGACCAAGGTGATAAGCGCACTCGACTCGCTAAAAGATAAACTTGGTGAGCTAAAATAATAAATATTGAGAACATATAACAAATGGCAAGTTTAAGACAAATAAGTAATAAAATATCGAGCGTAAAAGGTACCAGAAGAATTATGAGTGCCATGAAGCTCATTGCAGCAGTAAAACTGCAAAAGGCACAGTCTCTTCTTACAGCTTACAGACCCTACTCGGATTCTTATCTGGATATTGCAAAGGGTCTGGCCAATAACTCTGATGAAGGACTGCACCCGCTGTTAAAAAACCCTGAAGAAAAGAAAAATCTGCATCTTGTGTTCATGACTTCTGACCGTGGTCTTTGTGGTAGTTTTAACAGCAGTTTAATTAGAAAAGTAGAAACCTATCTGCTTACAGAAACCCAGGATTATGAAAAGGTTAAAATTACTTTTGTGGGGAGAAAGGGAAGGGATCATTTTAAGAAAAGTGAGATTGAAAAAGCCGGTGAGCATTCGGGTATTACAGAAAGAAACTATGAAGAATATACCAAAGGCATAGCAGATGAGATTGCCGGTAATTTTATGAGTGGAAAGTCTGATGAAGTTATCCTTATCTATAATTACTTTCAATCAGCACTCACCCAGGAAATGCAGATGGAACAGCTTCTTCCAATTCCAAGAACAGCAGTAGAAGAAGGTGAAGAGGAAACAGAAAAACAGGGTGAATATATATTTGAACCAAATAAAAATGAAGTTTTAAAACATGTACTATCAAACTATGTTGAGGTTCGTGTACAAAGGGCACTGCTTGAAAGTGTCACAAGTGAGCACGGATCGAGAATGACTGCTATGGAAAACGCAACCAGAAATGCAGACTCAGTCATCAGGAGCCTTACACTGCTTTTTAATAAAACCAGGCAGGCTTCTATTACGACTGAACTTATGGACATTGTAAACGGTACTGAAGCTCTAAGAAAAGGAGGAGGTATGGACTAATGGAAGCCACCACACAAAACACAGGAAAAATTATACAGGTGATGGGGCCTGTCGTAGATGTTGAATTTAAGGACTCAAGCCTTCCTGCAATTTATACAGCGCTAAGGGTTACAAACAAACTTATTAGTGAAGAAGACTGGAACCTGGTATTGGAAGTTGCACAGCAGCTTGGAAGCAAACGCGTAAGATGTATATCTATGGACTCTACTGAAGGACTGCAAAGAGGTCAGGACGCTCTTAACACAGGTGATAAAATCACAGTACCTGTTGGTAAAGAAGCACTTGGCAGGATGATGAACGTGGTTGGTGAGCCAATCGATGAAGCCGGCCCAATTGCTACAGCCGAGAGATGGCCTATTCACAGACCAGCGCCTAGCTTTGCCGAGCAGAGCACAAAAGCCGAGATGTTTGAAACAGGTATTAAGGTTATTGACCTTCTTGCACCGTTTCTAAAGGGTGGAAAGATTGGACTCTTTGGAGGAGCCGGAGTTGGTAAAACAGTACTTTTAATGGAACTTATAAACAACGTTGGTAAAGAACACGGTGGTGTATCTGTGTTTGCCGGTGTTGGTGAAAGAACTCGTGAGGGTAATGACCTATGGATGGAGATGAAAGAATCCGGGGTTATAGGAAACACGGGGCTAGTGTTCGGGCAGATGAATGAGCCGCCTGGTGCAAGAGCAAGGGTTGCTCTTACTGGTCTTACGCTTTCAGAATACTTCAGAGACACTGAAGGTCAGGACGTACTTTTATTTATTGATAACATATTCAGGTTTACTCAGGCAGGCTCAGAGGTATCAGCGCTACTTGGACGTATTCCATCAGCTGTGGGTTATCAGCCTACGCTTGCAAGTGACGTTGGTGCGCTGCAGGAAAGAATTACATCAACAACAAAGGGTTCTATTACATCAGTACAGGCTATTTATGTGCCTGCTGATGACCTTACAGACCCTGCTCCTGCTACTACATTTGCTCACCTGGACGGTACTATCGTGCTTTCTAGACAGTTAACAGAGCTTGGAATTTACCCTGCTGTTGATCCACTGGATTCAACTTCAAGAATTTTAGATCCAAACCTTCTTGGAGAGGAGCACTACACAGTCGCTCGTGAGGTACAGAGAATACTTCAGAGATACAAACAGCTTCAGGAGATCATCGCTATTTTAGGTATGGACGAGCTTTCTGAAGAAGATAAGATGATCGTTGCCCGTGCAAGAAAGGTGCAAAGGTTCTTATCACAGCCATTTAGTGTTGCTGAGCAGTTTACAGGAACCCCGGGTAAATATGTGCCGATTAAAGACAGCGTACAGGGATTTAAAGAGCTTATCGATGGTAATGTGGACGACCTTCCTGAGCAGGCATTCTACATGGTTGGAAATCTTGATGAAGTTAAAGAAAAAGCTAAATCACTTGTATCGGATTAAGGATATTAACAGATGGCAGATAAAATTAATTTAGAAATTATCACACCTGTAAAGGTGGTATTAAACACAGAAGTTGCAGAGGTTGCAGCACCGGGGACCCTTGGAGAGTTTGGGGTACTTCCCGGGCATGTGCCTTTTATCACGACTCTAAACCCCGGGTTGGTTAAATACACTGAGGGCAGCGATGAAAAGTCACTTTTCATCTCCGGCGGTTTATTTAACCTAGATGGAGATAACGCTAAAATTATTACTGAAAGTGCCGAACTTCCATCAGATATTGACTCCTCAGAAGCAAGCCAGCAGGTCGAAGACATTCAGAAACTTATTGAGGATTTTCAAGGCAGCAAAAAAGAACTTGCAGAACTAAACAAAAAACTTAAGATTGCAGAAGCCAAGGTAGAGGCTTCTTAAATAGAAGTTACTTAAAATAAAAATAATTTGCGGATTGATATTATTGAATAATATCAATCCGTTTTTTATTTTATACATAAATTACCTTATCAATAGGGTAATATCTCTAAGATATGTTCACATCATTCGATCTAATTTCCATATTTTATTGCTTTATAGCTATAGGTGTAATTAGACGTTTAATAAAAAAGCGGAAAGCACTAATAGATGATGATATTCATATTTTTGATAAAAGGTTAATATCAGAGGTTTCCTTTTTTATTCTAATACCTATAGGAGTACTGCTGCATGAGTTGGGCCATGCTATTGCTGTATGGTACTACGGGGGAACTGTTGTTGATTTTGAATGGAGAGTATTTTGGGGATATGTAAGTCATCAGGGCAGTTTTACAGACGTTCAACGCTGGTGGATTTCATTTAGTGGTAACCTTGTCTCAATTCTTATTGGAATAATCCCACTTTTTTATATAAGTAAAGTACGAAGACTTATTGTAAAAGAATTTCTAATAACTTTTGCTAAAATTGAAATAATATATTCACTCATATTTTACCCTGTCTTTTCCTTTATAGGCTTCGGAGGTGACTGGGTAAGGATTTATGATTTTTCAATAAAGCCTTATGCGCAAATAACTATTATATTACATATATTATTGATGTTTATATTATGGAAGTTCGGTGTATTTAAGAATGAGGAGTCTAATAAACCAGAACAATTCTAGTTATACTAGAGCCTAAAAATTTAAAAAGGACTAATTATGAGCTGGTTTCAAAAATCAATTTCTCTATCTCCAAAGCCCAGAGGTTTTCATATTGTTACAAAGGAAATCCTTGAACAAACACCGGAACTTTCCAAAATCAAGGTTGGACTAGCACATATATTTATATGTCATACATCTGCTTCTCTTACGCTCAATGAAAATGTATCCCCTGATGTGCTGACAGATTTTGAAAGCAGTTTTAATAATTTGGTTAAAGAAAATGAGCCTTATTACACGCATACTATCGAAGGATCTGATGATATGCCGGCCCATATAAAATCATCTCTTCTGGGAAATAGTCTAACGTTACCTATCACTAACGGCAGGTTTAACCTGGGCACATGGCAGGGTATTTATATTTGTGAACACAGAAACAGGGGTGGTTCTCGAAAATTGATAGTTACGGTAAACGGGAAGACAGATGAGTGGTGATAAAATAATAATAGAGAAAGGTGATATAACAGATTTTGAGGGGGATGCGATAGTAAATGCTGCAAATACGGAGCTTATACTTGGAAGCGGTGTTGCAGGTGCTATAAGGGAAAAGGGTGGCTTTCTTATACAGGCTGAATGCAATAAAACAGGTTCAATTCTATTAGGTGAGGCTGCAATCACTCATGCAGGTGATTTAAATACAAAATATGTTATACATGCAGCAGGTATGCATCTTGGAGGACAGGTTGAAACTGAGGCGCTAAAAAGTTGTACATTAAACAGCCTTAAATTAGCAGATAAGTTCAAAATAAAAACACTGGCATTTCCAGCAATAGGAACAGGGGTTGGTGGATATCCGCTTGATAAATGTGCAGAGGTTATGTTAGGAGTTGTAAACGAGTATCTAAAGTCACATAAAACACAAATAGAAAAAATATACTTTATTCTGTTTGACGATAATGCATTTAATTCATTTAACAATTATATTCAACAAATATAATTCCACTTTGTTGTAAAATCTATCTAATATTAGAATCCACATAGTTGTGTATAAATAATATATGTATTTTATTATTGCAGGATTGATATTAATAGGTGCAGTCGTTGGTATAAACCTAATTTCATCTGACTTTGACAAACAAATAAATATTATAGACCAGCCAGTTATAGAATTTGTTTCTTTATATATTGTAACCGGACTTGTTTATTTTATTTACATCTACAGAATTAAGAACTTTAGACCCAAAATTAAAAATGTGATTATCTGGATTTTTATTATTGGGATCATTGCACGACTTGTGATGATCCTATCTGTACCAATATTAGAGGTTGATTTTTACAGGTACATGTGGGATGGAGCTGTAACAGTAAGCGGAAGTAATCCTTATAAATATTCACCTAAAAATCTACTTAATGATAACAATAATGCCTCTAAAGAATTAAAAGAATTAGCTCTTAAAAATGAAAATATATTAAAACGAATAAACCATCCTGAGCTCAAAACATCTTATCCCCTAGTTACTCAAGCTGTATTTGCGATAACTAATCTTATAAAACCATTCAGTCTATCCGCATGGAAATTTGTATTGCTTTTCATAGATATAATCATATTTATCCTGATCTATATTCTTCTCAAAAAATTAAAGCTCCCTGAATCAAATTTAATTATTTATTGGTGGAACCCAATACTTATAAAAGAAGTGTTTAACTCGGGGCACATGGACGTGTTGGTCTTTCCTTTTCTTCTTGGCTCAATGCTTCTGTATTTATCGAACAGGTACTTATTCTCATTTACTACTTTAACGGCTGCTGTAGGTATTAAGCTCTGGCCTGTTCTGCTATTCCCTGTATTTATAAGAAAGTTTATTAGTGACTGGAAGAAATTATTGCAATACTTTTTAATATTTTCAGTATTATCCATCCTGATACTTTTACCCCTTTTTATATCATACTTCGACACAGGTTCGGGAATAGAAGCCTATAGTAGAAGCTGGCAGAATAATGAGTCTTTTTTTAGGATAGTTCTGGCGATATCTGAATTTATTTTACCCTTAATTGGATATCATCCGGGTCATGGACAGTCCGTTTCTAGAATAATAGTTGGAATTTTGGCAATCATTTTAGTTCTCTATCTAATCAGAAATAAAATAAAGAACGAGCTTGATTATTTCAGAATTGGTTTAGCTATTATAGCAATTACTTTTTTTATAAGCCCAACACAGTTTCCGTGGTATTACATATGGATGCTGCCATTTTTAACTTTTATCCCATACAAACCACTTCTGCTGCTAACAGTGCTAATGCCACTTTATTATCTGAGATATTATTATGAACCAAGAGGTGAATATGATTTTTATTACCAGTATATTGTTTGGCTTGAATATCTGCCTGCACTTGTATGGCTTGGATATGATTTGATTAGTAAAAAATTTATGAATAGATCAACGGCCTAATAATTTATTAATATGAGGGATCATTTTTTTAGTTTCCTCTTTGCCTATCTTAATCACTTTCTTTCCATTTTTAAAATCCAGAATACCAAGTGCTGACACATCCGGCTCTATTATTAGATCAGGCGGATGAAGCTGCATTCTGAACTTGGTAAGTCCCTGCTGAGTGGCGATGGAAGTCTTTTGAATAATATCAACTATGGTTCCATCCTGTAAGTCCTTGAAATTCTTAGATTTTGAAAGAAGATCAACTGCAATTACTATATCCGCACCCATATTTCTTGTTGCTTCAACGGGAACAGGTTCTAATACTCCTCCGTCAACTAGAAGCTGCTTTCCTGATTTTATTGGGGTAAAAATTGCTGGTATTGAAATGCTCGCCCTCACTGCATTTATCAAATTCCCTTTACTAAGAGTAACTATCTCTGGTTTATTCAAATCCACACATACTGCAGAAAATGGTTTTGGAAGATCCTCAATATTTTTTTCAGAGATTAACTCATTCAAAAGAGTCTCTATCTTTTTTCCGCTGAAAAACCCCTGTTTAGAAATTGTTGGAGAGAGCAGTAATGGAATATCTAATACACTGAATTTGGTTGCAATTTCTTCAAGCCTGTCGAGGTTGCCTGAAGCATAGACAGCTCCTACCAGTGCCCCGACACTTGTTCCCGAGATTACATCAAACTCTATTCCCATATCACTAAATGCTTTTAAGACACCGATATGGGCATATCCCTTTGCACCCCCGCCTCCAAGGGCTATTCCGAGTCTCATAGTTCTTCGAAGAGTTTCCTTATAGGCGGTGTGAGTTGTTTGTATTTGAGCAAAAATGAGTCGTGTCCGTACTGAGATTTTATTTCCTTATAAGTCGTATCGATATTGTTAGCCTCAAGCGCTCTAACAATTTCTTTTGACTGATAAGAGGGAGCAAGCCAGTCGGATGTAAATGATATTACGATAGCTCTACGTATATTTAATCTGCTAAACGACTCGTCCAGACTGTCATACCCCTCAGATGCATCATACATGTCGATGGCCCTCATAATATAAATATAGCTGTTGGCATCAAACCTGCTCACAAATTTTTTCCCCTGATACTGAAGATATTTTTCTATCTCAAACCTGTATTTGAAACTGGATTTCATATCTTTTATATCATCAGATCGTCTGCCAAACTTTTCCCATAACATCTTATCGTTGAGATACGTTATGTGGCCTATCATCCTTGCAATGGCAAGCCCTTTATCAGGACTCTCTTTATCATAATAATCTCCGCCACTGAAGTTTGGATCATCCTTTATTGCCTGGATTCCAACCTTATGAATTGCAATAGCCTGCGGGTTAGAACATGCTCCCGAGGCCACAAGAATTATTGATTTAACCATATCAGGGTATAAGAGAGACCATTCTATGGCCTGCATCCCTCCCATCGATCCACCTGCTATACATGCAATGGAAGCAATGCCCAAGTGATGCAGTAGCTTTTTTTGTACATTCACCATATCTCTTATGGTTATAATGGGAAAATCATAACCATAAGGCTTGTTTGTCTTAGGATTTATTGAAGATGGCCCAGTTGTACCGTAACACCCTCCTAGCACATTAGAGCAAATAATATAGTACTTATCGCTGTCAAATGCCTTCCCAGGGCCTATCATGGAGTCCCACCAACCCGGAGTTTGATCACCAGGTGAATGTTTTCCGGCAGCATGGGCATTTGCCGTGAGAGCGTGTTCTATTAATATTACGTTATCCCTGTTTTTGTTAAGGCTGCCGTAAGTTTCGTAAGCAACCGTAATAGGCCCCAGCTTTGAGCCGTTTTCCAGCTCTAATTCATCAGGGGGATAGCCGAATGTAAAAGATTGAGGTTCGACAATCCCCACAGAACCTTCATTTACGATCGCAACGGGTGATTCACCCAGCTCATCTGTCGTCATTTTTTCTGAGATTTTTCAAGCGCCTGATCGATGTCCCAGATAATATCATCTACTGTTTCAAGGCCAACGGAAATTCTTACCATTTCTGGGGTAACACCTGCCGATGCCTGTTCTTCTTCATTAAGCTGCCTGTGAGTAGTGGATGCCGGGTGAATAATGAGCGTTTTTGCATCACCTACATTTGCAAGGTGGCTTAGTAATTCAAGTGATTCTATGAATTTTACCCCTGCATCGATACCACCTTTAATACCGAATGTAAAAATTGAGCCAATTCCTTTAGGTAAATATTTTTTACCCAGATCATAGTATGGGCTGTCAGGAAATCCTGAAAATTTTACCCATTCTACAAATGGGTGATCATTCAGGTGATTAGCAACTTCCAGTGCATTTGCACAGTGCCTTTCCATCCTGAATGGTAGTGTCTCAAGACCCTGAAGGAACAAAAATGAGTTAAAGGGGCTTGGTGCAGGCCCAAGTGCCCTTAGTACCTCACATCTTGCTTTTATAGCGTAACCTATACTACCGAATGTTTCATAAAACTTTACGCCGTGATAGCCTGCTGAAGGCTCTGTCATAGTTGGGAAATTACCGTTATCCCAAGGGAATGTACCTGCTTCTATGAGAACTCCACCAATTGAAGTACCATGACCACCTATGAATTTTGTGGCTGAATGTGTGATTATATCTGCACCATGCTCAAATGGATTACAGAGATATGGAGTTGCAAATGTGTTATCAATAATATGTGGAATGCCGGCTTCATGAGCTATATCTGATACAGCCTGTATATCCAGCACGTTACCCAGTGGGTTTCCTATTGTCTCTGAATAAATGGCCTTAGTCTTTTTTGTTATGGCTTTTCTGAAATTTTCCGGATCATCTGGATTTACAAAAGTTGTGTTTATACCCATTTTCCTAAAGCTGAAGTCAAGCTGGGTATATGTGCCTCCGTAAAGAGTGCTTGATGAAACAATCTCATCTCCATGTTCCAGAATAGTTAGAATTGCTGCCATTTGTGAGGCCATTCCGGATGCTACAACAAGTGCTGCCGTACCACCCTCAAGCGCTGCCATCCTTTCTTCAAATACCGCTGTAGTGGGGTTCATTATTCTTGTATATATATTTCCAAACTCCTGGAGGTTAAACAGGCTTGCTGCATGCTCGGGACTGTTAAACACATAGGAGGTGGTTTGATATATAGGTGTTGCTCTTGAGTTTGTTGCCGGGTCGGGCTTTTGTCCAGCATGTAGACACTTTGTTTCAAAACCAAATTCTCTATCTGCCATTTTCTTCTCCTTGTAAATATTCTATTTGTATTTTTATTGTAATTTCGAAGTTATCACTGAGGTATTCACACCTAAAAAACTTATACCTCCAAAAAGCCTTCCATGTTCTATTTTCATACATCTGTTCATTACTACTTCAAGTCCGCCGTCCTCTGCAATTTGTCTTGCTTGTTCATTTACAATTCCAAGCTGCATCCACAGCACTTTGGCTCCGATTTTGACTGCATCTCTTGCAATTGCAGGGATTTCTTCCTCTTTTCTAAAACAGTCCACAACGTCAACCTTTTTAGGTATGTCCAATATGCTACCATAACATTGTTGTCCAAGCACCTCTTCGTATGTAGGTGTTACGGGTATGACCTCATATCCGTGTAAAAGCAGATATTTTGCTGCATAATTGCTTGGCCTATTCCATTTCTGTGAAAGACCCACCATTGCTATGGTTTTACACTCTTTTAATATTCTTCTAAGTCCTTGTATATCGTCGGTCATCTATCAAATTACCTTAGAATTATTAATTCCTGAAATTATATGCTCATTTTGGAAATACGGCTATAAAAATAAATGTGACTACAAAATTTTAGGATTAGTTGTTGTTTATGAAGTTGAGAATTGATTCAAATATTACTTTTCCATCCTCGCCACCTAGCGCCTGCTCGCAGCACCTTTCCGGGTGGGGCATCATACCCAGTACATTTCCTTGTTTGTTGCAAATGCCTGCAATGTTGTATGTCGAACCATTGGGGTTGGAATTTGAATCTACTTTTCCATTCTTATCGGAGTATCGAAGTACTATCTGGGAATTATCTTGGAGTTGTTTCAGGTCAGCTTCAGATGCAAAATAGTTTCCTTCTCCATTTGCAACCGGGATTTTTAGTACATCCCCCTTTTCACAAAGGTTTGTAAATGGAGTGTCGGTATTTTCGACGGTTAAGTTTACCCACTTACAAACGAACTTTAGCGAGGAATTTCTTATAAATCCTCCGGGAAGTAGGCCAGATTCAACTAAAATCTGAAAACCATTGCAGATACCAATCACCGGTTTTCCTTCATTAGCAAATTTTTTAACAGATTCTATTACTGGTGAAAATCTGGCTATTGCTCCTGTCCTAAGATAATCTCCATACGAAAAACCACCCGGTATAACCACACAATTAAAATCATCTAAATCAGTCTCTTCGTGCCAGAGCAACTTAGATTGCTGATCAAGAACTTTTTTAAGGGCGTGATGGCAGTCGTGATCACAGTTAGAACCGGGAAATACGATTACGGCAAATTTAGCCATCTTTTAATATTTCTTCCATTGAGATTTTGTAGTCTTCAATTACAGGGTTAGATAGTAGTTTTTTGCACATATCGTCTACGCGGTCTTTAATGTTCTCAGAATCACTGTCTTTTATATTTAACTCGATTAATTTGCCAACCCTGCAGTCTTCCACTTCACTGAATCCCAGATTGTGGAGTGAGGATAGGACTGCCTTGCCCTGAGGGTCCAAAACTACCGGTTTTAGTTTTACTTCGACTTTTACTTTATACTCTTTCATGTTTTCTCTAATTTACAAGTGGAATAGGAGTGTAATTATCCATCTTGCTCCCGGTTGTTCAAGATGTAACTCATTATTTTATTTTTAAATTGTGTATTTAAGTGATAATCCGCCAAATAAATTGAACTCAGGTGCCGGTTCAAAAAATCTGTCTCCAAATGCATTTACCCTTACAGATGAGTTATATTTTTCATCCAATACATTATTCAACCCCAAAAAGGCATTTATTAGGAGTTTGTTATAGAATGATCTTTCAAACCCTGTTTTTAGATTTAAGACTTTATAGCTTTCATTTTCTTCTGAATTAGAATCATTAACAAAAAAATCGGAAACATACAGAAAATCTGCTCCTGCATACAAGCCCATATCCGATTTATATAATATATCTGCATGAATTTGATGATCAGGAATTCCCGGTACATCGTTACCATCGAAGATTTCATCTTCAGCTTCGAAGTCTGTAAATTCAAAATTTAAGTAAGTGTAAGAAAAAGAGGTACGGATGTTTTTTGTTAGGGAATATCCTAACAATATTTCAATCCCATATTGTCTTGAACTACCTGCATTTCTGAAAAAATCCCTTCCTGGAAACTCTTCTACTTCGAATGGGATAAGCTGATCATCAATATCTGCATAAAAAAGCGCAATTTCACAATTGAGCTTATTCTCAATAACCCCCTTTACACCAATTTCAAAGCCAATTGTTTTTTGTGGATCGAGATCAGGATTAAGCCCGCCCGAGCCTTCGGGGTTATTTATAAACTCTGTAGTTGTAGGTGTCTCAAAGGAAGTTGAGAAATTCCCGTATATATTTATATATTCTAAGGGAGAATAAAGTATTCCTATTTTTGGATTTATCTGGTTAAACGATCTTGAGCCTGACTGATCAGGATTATTGTCATTAATAAAAAAATCATCAACAGAAAAATTGTAGTAGTCATATCTAAAGCCTAATGAGAATTCGAGATTATCCAATATTGAAAACTCGTTTTGCATATATAGCCCGATGTTAAAAACCTGTTCTGTCTGATCAAGGGTTAAAGCATCTTTTCTAAATTCATCAGTAAATGAGAAATTTACCCTATCATCATCCTGATATTTAATGTCCGTGCCCAATATAAGACGGTTGTTATGGTTTAGAAATTTACTGGTATTTATATATTTAAAGCCTCCTCCTAAAAAGATTCTGTCAAAAGAAACAATTCCAAAGGGCAGCCTCTGCTCAAAATCACGGGTGATAATATAGGTTAGAGTCTCTATACTATTTTCGTCATTTAAATATGAATTAAATTTTAAGCCAATCCTGAGTTGTTCTATTGATTCTCCTGAGTTTGAGACTAAATTGCCAGCTGATGCCTGATTCCTATCCTGATTAATCTGTTCTTTAGTTAAAGCTCCGGGATCATCAGCCCTTGGAGCATCTATATAGTTTAAAACAACTGTGATATCCGAATTGACTCCTAGTAGATAATTGAAATTACTGTTTAATTGAACATTTTCTGTCTTGCTGTGATCTCTAAACCCGTCATAATTAAGTCTGCTTAGATTTATCAGATAACTTAAATTTTCTACTTGTCCACCTGCTTTTGCATTTAGCCTGTATAGCCCAAATGATCCGAATACTGATTTGACATCAAAAAATGGCTGCTCGAATCCTGTTTCAGAGAATATACTAATTACTCCGCCTGAAGCATTTCCGTAAAGTGCAGAAACGGGCCCTCGGATTACCTCAATTCTCTCGGCTGAACTCAAATCTATGCTGTCTGTCTGGCTCTGCCCATCTGCAAGCGTAAGCGGAATACCGTCGTACAGGATTTTTATACCTCTAACCCCAAAAGCCGCCCTTGAGCCAAAGCCTCTTATAGAAATTCTCTGATCCTGGGCGAAGTTGTATCTGTTCTGTACATAAACTCCGGGAATTTTGTTTAGAGACTCATCCAGCGTGATAGTCTGCTCACCAAGCTGGAGTTCATCTTTATCAATTAAGCTCAAAGAAAATGGAACCTTGTTGATATTTTTATTAATCCGGGTTGAGGTTACTTCGATGGGATCAAGTAATATTTGCGATTTATCTACAGCCTCATCACACTCAGCAACTTGAGACGAAATCAAAAATAACAATAAAATAATAAAGCTAAAATAGGATTTCATATGTAAAATATTTTGCTAGTAATAAGATTTATTGATATTGTATTGAAAATAAAATTTAATTGATTGGACAATATATTTATGTCAAAAAAAGTAAGCAAATTAAATAATATAATATTACATAATCCAAGATGTACAAAGAGCAGACAAACACTTAAGCTTACAGAAGATAATAATTTGGATCTTAGTATAATAGAGTATCTTAAAACTCCTCCAACCGTTTCAGAGCTTGATGAGATTTGTAATAAGCTTGGAGTTGAGCCTCTTGAAATTACAAGAACCAAGGAAAAGCTGTTTGCTGAGCTGGGACTGACAGCTAAAGATAAGAAAACTAGAAAAGAATGGCTAAAAATACTTTCAGAAAATCCTAAACTTATAGAAAGACCAATAGTTATTTATAATAATAAAGCAATTATTGGCAGGCCACCTGAAAAAGTTTTGGAAATTTTATAGAAATTAGCGGTTGTCTGATTAATTGAATATCAAAACACATTTTATAAAATTTTCTATTCTCACTGGAACTTTCTTAAATTTGAGATTACAATTCTATTAAAAATGTAGTAGAGTAATACTAAATTTATGAATTGGATGGAGGGTTAAACAACATGGCTAAGTCACTTACAAAATCCCAACTCGCATCTGAACTGTCAGAAAAAACAGGAATCACCAAAAAATCGGCAACCGCTGTATTAGATGAACTGGCAGATATAGCTTATAGAGAAGCTGAAAATTCCTTCACTTTACCTGGGGTGGGTAAACTGGTGTTAATTCAAAGGAAAGCAAGAAAAGGCAGAAACCCTGCAACAGGTGAGGAAATTGATATCCCTGCAAAAAAGGATGTAAAATTCAGGGTCTCAAAAGTCTGCAAAGACAGTATCTTATCAAAGTATAAGATGTTTGGGCTTTCTTAAGAACGGGTTCTAAAAAGTTAAATCTCGCTTTGCCAGATAGCTTTACCGACAAAAAACGGGCCCAGGCTTTCTAAGTATTGAGAAGTCTGTTTTGTTTTTCTCATAGCCTCTATGCATGCAGATAGAGGATGGAGTTCTTTACCTATTACTCCAATTACAAAATCATTATCGTTTTTGTCTATACCGTGACACGCAAGGCGTATATCCTTAGCATAGCCTGCTTTACCAAATTTAAATCCCAGCTTTCCATGTTCACCAAGTATAGCTCTTTGCTCGTCTTCTGATAGCCTCTCAAATTCCTTCTTTCTTTGCAGCGGGTACCAAATAGCCCATTTCCACTCAGGGTCTAATACTTTCTTTCTAGGTCCTGTGAGAAGAGTTGCTTCTAAGTCTGGTTCATAACCAAATGAGTATGTTCTTCCGAGCATTGTATACTCTTCTTTTATATATAGACTCATAAATGGGTCGGTATTTAAAACCTCTCTTAAGCCTGTTACAAAGTAATCGGGGTCTTCGCTTAGTGTTAATAGACCAATTCCAAAAGGATCATTAATATCGAGATAGAGAGCTCCCTGTGTACCGGAACTGCTTAAATGTCTAGCAATGCTTGTTGCATCATCACAGTCACCAAATGCTAAAAACTGCAAAAACAGTCTCTTATCGAGAGATATTACAGTTCCATCCTTTGACCTGCCTTTTTCAGATAAATCTAATTCCTGTTCATCATGATCTGTTTTCATATATAAATCCACCTTATAAACATGTTGATATATATTACATGATCAATAATTTTTTAAAGCATTTAATAAACTAATTGTTTTAAAGTTTCTAATTTGATACACTAAGTTTTCAAAACTATTACTACGAGGGACTATTACAATGGGAAAATATCCAGAGGGATTAGATGTAGCTGTTGACTATAATTTTTATGACGCGGTATTTCAGAGGAGATCCAGAAGATTCGGTCTTGGAATGGAGATTGACAGAGGGCCGCTTACATATAAATCAAAACATGAACCTGTATCTCTCTCCGAAGTAGAAGAAGCAATACTGGTGTGGACGGGTTTAGGAATAAAAGGTATTAATCTTTCTGATTTCCCACCGCATGTGGGCCTTGATCTTGAGATGCAGTTTACAAGTAAAACTATCCCGGCACTTGGTGATGTGCACAGAACTGAGCTTTTTTATACAAACGATGAAGGCACATACATGATTAAGATGCATGATAAGAGACCGGACGATTTTAAGGGTCTTGAGGGGCTTACACGAGACAAAAGAATCGATAGAATCGTAGAACTATTCAGAGAATCAAAAATAAAGATTCATGACGGAAGGGCAGATCTTCCAAGCAAACCCCCAGGGATTGCCGCACACAATCTATGGAATGTAAATAAGCCGGGAACTAGTGTATTTATGCCTGTCACAGACCTTTCTGCATGTATTATTAACCTTCTGTTCTTTTATATGCGCCCCGATCACAGGTTTAATTTTGTTGATGAGCTCCATGGGATGAGACCACCAGGAACAAAGGGCTGGCTGGAAAAAGGATTTTTGGATGAAAGCAAGAGAATGCCTCTCATTGAAGCAGAGCTAAGATTTGCAAATGGATATATAGCAGAGCAGGCATTTATGGGTCAAAACATGGTGCTTGCGCTTCAGACCCTGGGGTTAGGCGGGTGGCTTTTTAGCGGCTTTGCGAGCATGTTTATGCTCGGAGGTACTCCATTTAACAGAGGTCTCGGGTTTAGATTTATTACTCCTGATATTAAAGGAGATACAGGAAATCCCAACCCTGTGGCAGTAGGTAAGGACGATATGTTTCATGCGTTCTGCCCGCCTTATTATAAAGATATGGGGGAAGCAGTTGAAGCGCTTAATGACCTTAAATGGACAAACTGGGAAACTCATAAGATGCCTTACAAAGACCCTGAGGGAGTGCTTGGCGAAATAGAAAGGCCCAGCAAAGAAGAGATTCAGGTCGTAAAAGATATTTGCAATTATATTTATGATACTTACGGCAGATTCCCTGCATTCTCTGACCCAATGTTTTTAAGGTTTATGGTGCAGGCTCATCATCTCGATCTGGATTTTTACGATAAGTACTATCCGGAGGGCGCTTATACAGAAAACTGTAAACATCATTTCGGCAGGTGGCATCCAGAAATAGATGATCCGTTTGCAAACAAATAAACTGTGACCAGCCCTTTAAAGTGGTATGTCAGGGTCACAGACCCAGGGCTTGCTTCATGATGTCAATAGGGGCTTTTTTACCAGTCCAGAGTTCAAAGCTCTCTGCACCCTGATAGAGGAGCATTCCAAGTCCTGTGCATGCATTATGACCTAGTGATCTAGCATCTTTTACAAGCCTGGTTTCCTTGGGGTTATAAACGAGGTCATATACCGAGGAGTTTTTGTGTAATGAATCAAGGGCAATGTTTAATTCTTCATGTCCCGTCATTCCGGCTGAAGATGAATTTATAAGCAGGTTTGATTCACTAAGGTGTTTGCTTACAGCTTGTTCATCACCGAGATCAACTGAACTAATTACGGTATCTGAAAATTGTTTTGAGAAATATTGGGCAAGGTCTGATGCCTTACTAATCGTTCTATTAGCAATAACAATTTTTTTTATCCCCTTCATGCAAAGACCAGAAAGTACTGCTCTTGCTGCTCCACCTGCTCCTATTAAACATGCCGAAACATCACTAAATTCTGTAATTCCTAATTCGATCTCAAGATCTTTTAAAAATCCGCCAACATCGGTGTTGTGGCCAAAAAGCTTACCATTTTTGTTGTGAACAGTGTTTACAGCTCCAGTGTATTTTGCGGCATCTGATATATCGTCAAGGTAATTCATTATTTCCTGCTTGTGAGGAATAGTTACGTTAACCCCCTGCACATTTAACTGTCTTATAGATTCTACAGCTGTGGAAAGGTTTTCGGGCAGTATATCAAAAGCAAGATAAACGCAGTTTAGTCCAAGATGCTCAAACGCTGCATTGTGCATTGATGGAGAAAAGCTGTGACTTACAGGGTGGCCGAAGATTCCATAGAGCTTGGTTGTGGCGTTAATATCCATAAATGAATCAGGTTACCAAATTATCATCAAAATATTGATTGGCTGTTTTTACATCCTGTGAAATAGCTTGCTTTAGTTCTTCTAATCCGCCAAATTTTTTTTCATCTCTTAGCCTGCTTAAAAATTCTATTCTGATTTCATCACCATAAATTTCTGAGCTGAAATTAAAAATGTGTGATTCTATAAGCAGGCTGTTTTTTCCAAATGTCGGGCGGAAGCCGATGTTGGTAATACTCCTATGGGTATTTTTACCGAGGTGAGTGAGTGTAATATATACCCCTGGTTTTGGTAGCAGTTCCCAGTCTGTTTTTAGATTTGCTGTGGGAAAACCAAGTAATCTGCCTCTCTTTTCACCTTCTGTTACTGTGCCTTCGAGACTAAAGTTTCTACCAAGATATTTGTTGGCTTTACTTATGTGACCTTCGAGAATAAGATTTCTTATAGCTGTGCTGCTTATAACATTACTTCCATTTGTAACAGGATCAATAATAGTGGCTTTAAACCCCAATTCATTTCCCATTTTTTTAAGCAGCTCATAATTGCCGCCCCTTTTGCTTCCAAAGACAAAATCATGGCCAATGAATATTTCCTTTAGATTTAAAACATTTACGAGTGTATCTCTAATAAATTGTTCTGCTGTAATTTTTGAAAATTCCTTATCAAACGTAAAACAGACGGCTATGTCTATATCTTCTTTTTCGAAAAGTTTTACTCTTTTTTCAAATGGAGTGATGAAAGGAAGTTTTTGCCCGGTTAAAACTTCCTGGGGGTGAGGATCAAAT
This sequence comes from Thermodesulfobacteriota bacterium, assembly GCA_041572575.1. GTDB lineage: Bacteria > Desulfobacterota_D > UBA1144 > Nemesobacterales > N074bin48 > N074bin48. The sequence continues at coordinate 18,467 of JBFFSH010000018.1, read as the reverse complement.
GTTATTACACACGAAGAAAGTCCCTTTGCACGAGCCTCTTTTTTAACCTGGTCTATAATTGATTTATGCCCAAGATGAACTCCATCGAATATGCCAATAGTAGCACAGACAGATTTACCTATATTTTCTTTAGGATCTATTAAAAGCTGCATATCTAATTTTTCCAAAATGAGGGAGTAAATATAACAAGGATAGCAAAAAGTTCTAGTCTGCCGATTATCATAAGAAATGAAAGCACGGTCTTGGACAAATTGGAAAGACCTGCGTAATTACTTGCAGGGCCTACAAGATCCATGCCCGGTCCCACATTACCTATAGTAGCAGCGCAAGCTGTAAATGCCGTAATGATCGGAACTTCATCCAGAGTTAGTATTATAGTGGATAAGATAAAGATAAAAATATAGATCAAGAAGAAATTTATTATGCTGGATACTACATTGTCATCCAGCACATTTTTACCAAATCTTATTGGAAGGACGGCATTTGGATATATATTCTTCTTAATCTCTCTGAATGCATGTTTTATAAGAATTATAATTCTCATTACTTTTATAGAGCCCGATGTAGAACCGCTGCACCCGCCCACAAACATCAAGATTATTAGCAACCATTTAGAAAACTCAGGCCACAGGTTGTAGTCAGTGCTCACAAATCCCGTTGTGGTTGAAATTGAAGTAACGTTAAATGCAGCGTATCTGAATGATTCGAATAGATTAGAGAACTGATATGTGTACAGATCAATTGTTACCAGGGTGATGCTTACAACAATGATGATAACGAAAAACCTGAATTCCGGGTTTGAATACAGCTTTTTAAATTTACCTCTGGAAAGCCAAAAAAGTAGTGCAAAGTTTATCCCCGAAATAAACATGAATGCTGTTATAGTAAACTCAACAGCAACGCTGTTATACGCCCCCACGCTTAAGTTTTGATTGGAAAAACCACCTATTGAGACTGTACTGAATACATGGATTATAGAATCAAAAATCGGAAGTCCAAGTAGATTTAAAATCACAAATAACAGAATAGATAAAACGAGATAAACCGTCCATAGATGCTTAGCGGTTTCAGCAATACGCGGGGTTAGCTTTTCTGCTGATGGTCCCGGGGCTTCTATGTTTAAAAGCTGCATACCACCCACTGAAAGCTTTGGCAGGATGGCAATAGCTAAAATTAAAATTCCCATTCCACCCAGCCACTGAGTAAAGCTTCTCCAAAACAGTATGCCGTGGGGAAGTATCTCTATGTTTACTACAGTGCTTGCTCCAGTAGTAGTAAAGCCTGCTGTTGATTCAAAAAATGCATCCATTGGATTTGAGAAAACTCCGTATATTAGATACGGCATAGAGCCAAAAGCAATTGCGCTTATCCAGCAGAAGCTTGCTATAAAGAATCCGTCTTTTCTATTGAACTCATCAATATCGGCTTCTGATTTTGTAAGCTGTTCACCTGAAATACCTACTAAGAATGTAATTACTCCGGAAATCAAGAATGAATATATATCATCTTCTTTATAAATAATGGAACAGAAGGCCGGAATGAGCATTAATAGCCCAAGGAGTTTTAAAAACCTGCAAAGAATATATATAGAGTGTTTTAGGTTCACTATGATAAGATTTTTTCTACCGTTTTTACGGCACCTGGAAGACAAAAGATGATAAGCATGTCACCTATCTCGGAAACATAGCCACCTCTTGGAATTATTATTTCCTCTCCACGCACTACGATTCCCACAATAGAGTCTTTGGGAAATCCAGCCTTGTGTAGTGGTACTCCAAGTATTTTAGAATGTTCGTGTATCATAAATTCAAGTATTTCTGCCTTTCCTTCTTCTATAAGTGCTACATGTGCCACACCCTTGAGGTGAAGCATGCTTAAAATTTCATTTGCTGTAGAGAGCCTTACGCTTATAGCCCTGTCTACACCTATGGATTCAATTAGATCTATATAGTCTGGTTTTGTATATAATACCGTTGATCTCTTTGTGCCAAGGTTTTTTGCAAGCAGAGCGCTTAGTACATTTTTCTCATCGTCTCCGGTAAGTGCTACATAGTAATCAGCATGAGCGGCACCGGCTTCCTTAAGAATCTCTTTATTTGTTGCATCCCCATCAAAGACCATTACCTCGGGCAGTTCTTCTGCTATAAGTTCTGCTCTTTCGTGATCTGATTCTATTACTCTTACTTCAATCCCATTTTCTATTAAGGTCCTTGCAACTCTCCTTCCTACTCTGCCACCGCCGGATATTATAGCCATATCTACTTTTTCTCTCTTTACCCCTAAAAGAGCTTCGAGCTTATCCGAAATACTTGGAATCCCCAGTGCAAATACATAATCCCCTTTTTTAAGTCTCGTGTCCCCCGTTGGAATTGAAATCTCACCATCTCTTGATATAGCTACAAATATCCAAGCCTGAGGCGGGTCCATTTCAGAAAGCTTTTTGCCTTCGATAAGAGAATTATCTTCAATCCTAAGCTTAAGCATCCTGATTTTCCCTGATGCAAATGTTTCTGTTTTCCAGGCAAAAGGTGTGCTTATGAGGTTTGCTATTTTTTCTGCAACCAGCAACCCTGAGTTAACAACTGTAATTTGAGGGATTTGTATAACCTGAGGATATTCAAAATAATCAGGGTCTCTAATCCGTGCAATTATTCTCTCTATTCCTAAAGAATGTGAAATTATTGATGCTAAAATATTTGTTCTGTCGTTTCCTGATACAGCAAGCATTATATCTGCTTTTTCTATCTCTGCCTGTTTAAGCACATTGGGGTTATCTCCCTCACCATGTATTATAAGGGCATCCAGGTGTTCTTTTGCATATTCTGTCTGTTGTTTATTTTTTTCAATTATAACAATATCGTGTTCATCGGAGAGATTATTTGCTAAGAAAGTTCCTACTTCACCCGATCCTATAATAACTATACGCATAAGTTAAGCTCTTTTTTATGTTATTGCAGGTTTATTTAGCATAAATTTTAATCTTAGAAGGTTTAGTACTCCAAATATAAATATTACAATAGATATGAGCTGAGCTTGCGAGAGGCCATCGATGAAGCTTGGAGAGGTGTTTCTGATAAACTCTATAAAGAATCTTTGTATTCCTAAAATGATAAGTGTTAAAGAAAACATCCAGCCTGTTGGGAAATCGGACTTTCTGATTGCCCAGAGAATTAAAAATATGAATATCATTAAAATCGTATCATAGATTTGAGTAGGGTGAACTAACTGAGTAGTAGGGGGTGAGCCGTTTGGAAAAGACAGCGCCCACGGCACAGATGTGGGGGTACCATAATCATCGCCCACAAGCAGGCATCCGATCCTTCCAATGCCATAAGCTAAAACAAGTCCCGGGGCCGTACTGTCTGTTAGAGTCCAAAAACTAATTTTTTTCCATATTCCTACAACAAATATAAGAATAGAAGCTCCTATCAAACCTCCAAGAAAAGTAAGACCTGAGGATAAAAATTTGAGGGGTTCGTTCATAAACTCAGCAAATGTAGCGTTTTGGAATAAAAACAGTATCTTTGCTCCTCCCAGTCCTCCGAATAACGCAGCAAGTAATACCCAGTCGGCAATTGAATCATCAAGCCCTCTTCTCTTTATTTCCAGACTTAAGAATATGTAGGCTGCAAGGTAGGCCAGGGTTACCATAACAGAATATGATGATATCGTGATACTTCCTATTTGGAAAAGAGTTGGGTACATGTTTGTTCTTATAAATTATTTGGTTGATTTTTAGTTAAAAAGATGACCAGAATAATTAAAAATTCAATAATAATTTTAAATTCGGGTATTTAATAAAAATTATTTCTGGTTGTGGATTGAAAATTATGATTCGTGTTTACTTGCATCAACGATTCTGAGTCTTATATTATTACTTCCATTCCATCTGTTTATTTCCGGTGTATAGACTATATCAATTTTATTTGCCGGTTCAAGCTGCAGTTTGCAATTAAACCATACAGCATCATAGGATTTCGTAGTGTTTTTCAGTTTGAGGCTCAGATGTTTTTCTTTAAAAATCTTTCTGTCCACAACTTCTAGGGACTTAGTAAAAAATAATGGTTCCGGATTTCCTATGCCATGAGGTGCTAGGTTTTCAAATTCCATTATTAGTTCTTTGCTTAGATCATGAGTCTCTATTTGGGCATCTACTATTATTTTTTTTACATATTTATCTTTAAAACCTTTCAGTGCTTTATCAAACTGAAGTTTAAATTGATCGATGTTTTGCTCTTTTATAGCTATGCCGGCGGCTAGATCATGTCCACCAAATTCTTCAAAGCAGCCTGCACATTTTGTAAGTGCTGTATATATATTTACTCCCTCAAGACTTCTGCCGGAGCCTTTGCCCATTCCAGTATCATCAATAGCGATAAGAAAGGTGGGTTTTAAATATTTATCTACAATTCTGGATGCTACAATTCCTATAACCCCCTGATGCCAGTTTCTTGATGCCAGAACTATAGAATTTGAATCTTTGATTTTGGGATCTGAGTCTATCATCGAAAATGCTTCTTTTAGTATTTTTGCTTCAATACCCTGTCTATTGGTGTTTTCAGTGTTGAGCAGTCCAGCAAGCTCTTTTGCTGTCTGCGGATTATTTGAGATAAATAATTCAACTGCCTCTTTTGCAGTATTTAATCTTCCCGATGCATTTATTCTGGGTCCAAGCCTGTAGCCTATGTCAAAAGAGCTTACTTCGCCCGATATGCTGCTCGCTTCTTTTAGTGCAATAAGTCCTTGCCTTTTCGAAGAACCCATTCTTTTAAGACCCTCTTTAACTAATATCCTGTTTACATTTGTAATAGAACCACAGTCGGCAACAGTACCAAGGGCAACAAGATCAAGGTAAGCTCCCAGGTTTGGTTCCTTACCCTCAAAAAAACCTGATTCTCTAAGCTCTCTTCTAAGTGCAAGCACAAGATTAAATATAACCCCCACACCGGTAATTTCTTTTGCCGGGTAGTTGCATTGTCCAAGCTGAGGGTTTAGTACTGCAACAGCATCAGGGATTTGATCAGGGGGTTTATGATGATCTGTTACAATAAAATCAATACCAAGCTCTCTTGCTTTTTCCACTTCCTGCACTGCCGTGATCCCGCAGTCCCCTGAAATGATCAATTTTACGCCCTGTTTATCCAGTTTTTTTATAGCTTCGATGTTTACCCCATACCCTTCGGTAAATCTGTCCGGGTTATAATAGGTGACTCTGCTGCCAATCTCTTTTAGAAAATTATATAAGAGTGCTGTGGATGTAACTCCATCAACATCATAGTCACCGTATATACCTATAATTTCCATGTTCTCTATTGCCTGGATTATTCTCTTTACTGCTTTTTCCATTCCGTGCATAAGAAACGGCGATGGCAGGTCAAAGAGGCTTGAGTTTAAAAACTGGTGGGCTTCTTCTGCGGTATTAATACCCCTGTTAATTAGCAGCTGGGCAGTGATAGGGGAAATTTCCAATGTTTTGGAGATTTTCTCACTTAACTTCTGATTTTCTTTTTGTATGATCAACCTTGTTTTCATTATGGTTGGATTATTTTTTAGATTTTAAATGATTTGTTATAGCTTTTAATCCCAGAATATAGCTATAAGTTCCAAAGCCGGATATTACGCCCAAGGATACCCCTGATACATATGAGTTTTGTCTAAATTTCTCTCTTTTATAAATATTTGATATGTGAACTTCAACCGTTGGTATGTCGGTTGAAAGAATAGCGTCTCTTATTGCTACACTTGTGTGCGTGTAAGCTGCAGGATTAATGACTATTCCATCAATATTCCCAAGAGAATTTTGTATCTTTGTAACAATTTCACTTTCACTGTTCGATTGAAAATATTCTGTCTTAACATTTAGTGATTTAGCTACTATTTCTATCAGATTGTTAATATCTGATAGTGTTGTGCTTCCATATATATCGGGTTCTCGTTTGCCGAGCATATTCAGGTTTGGGCCGTGTATAATTAGTATATTCATTTTAGTCAAGTTCCTCTGATGCATCAAAACTTTTTTTACTAATGGATTTTGATGCCATAGATAAAGAAAATTTAGTTTTAAGATGGGGATCATGCGGATATTTTTTTACAAGCTGCTCTAATATTTCTGCAGCTTTTTCGTAGTATCCCTGATTTATATACAGATCTGCCATGGTCTCTGTTATTAAGTTTACCTCACGTGTTGTATGTTTTACATTTTGAGATGAATCACTGAGCTTGTTTTTAATATTCTTTGTGATATCGAAATGAGAACTTTGAGTTAAACTCTTATTTTTTAGTCTCTCTATTTCATAAAGGGTCTGTGATTTATTAGCACAAAAAATTAGTTTTTTATATAAAATGTCCAGAGCCTTTGATGAGTCGTTTTCGCTGTTATATATTTTGCTTAACATATCAAGGGCTTTTTCATTGTTCGGTGTTTGATCTATTAATTGTTCCAGATACTTTTTTGCTTCATCTATCATCCAGCGTTCATAATATATCTCAGCAATCATGAGTTTTGCTGAAATGTCATTTTGATTTTTTCTAAGAGCTGCAAACAGAATTGACAGGGCTTTATCTATATCCCCCTGTGATTTGCTTATCCCAGCCAGTATAAGATCGCTATTAGGGTCTTGTGCATATCGTTCTATTAAAGATTCTAGAAGATTGTTTAGAGAATCGGTTTCTGTATTCATACAGAGAGTTATAAAATTTATTCAGTATACTACTTATAGATTAAAACTGTTTTCGGGCTCTTGCAAGTAAATCGTCCACCGGTTCATTATTTCTATCTATCCAGCCTTTCTCAGTTTTAGGCTTAATTCGAAGTGGGTCAGTAAAAAGTCTGACTAAAATTGCAAAGGGCATAAACATCGTGAAATAAAAAATGGTGAGTATAAGCCTTGCCTGAAAGTTGCCAATCCTGTGTGCACGAGGCACCCACCACTTCCAGAGGCGTTTGTGAACAGGCAGTTTTATTACAACATCGTCTAAAATTTCTTCCATATTTGTAGTAAAAATTAATAAAACACTAATTATACAATAGGTATTATGTAAGTAAATTTAATAATCATCACAGAATATTTCTAAGTTCTTCCAAAAGGAAAATACTCAAATCCCACCTCTTTTAGTTTTGAAGGACTATATAGATTCCTGCCGTCAAAGATCACAGGTGAATTCATAATTTCTTTAAGTTTATTAAAATCAGGCTGTCTGTACTGATTCCACTCTGTATGTATTACAAGCGCATCGGCACCTTCACAGGCATCATAGTTATGCTCTACAAATTCTATAGAGCCTCCAAGCTCTTTTTCTGCGTTTTCTGTGGCTACCGGGTCGTGGGCAGAAATTTTGGCTCCATTTTTAAGCAGTTTTTCTATTATATAAAGTGCAGGGGCTTCTCTTATGTCATCGGTGTTGGGTTTAAATGATATTCCCCATACCGCTATTTTTTTGTTTTTTAAATTGCCGTTAAAATAGTTGTTAATCTTTTGCCAGAAAATTTCACGCTGATACTGATTGGCTTCATCCACGGCGCTGCATACTTTTAATTTATACCCACTTTCTTCTGCGGTTTGTATAAGAGCTTTTACATCCTTTGGAAAGCAGGAGCCTCCATATCCAACTCCCGGAAAAAGAAAAGCAGTACCTATTCGTTTGTCAGAGCCCATTGCCTTTCTTACGTCCGAAACATCAGCCCCTATTCTCTCACACAGATTTGCTACTTCGTTCATAAAAGAAATCCTTGTTGCAAGCATTGCGTTTGATGCATATTTTGCAAGCTCCGATGATCTAATGCTTACGATCTGCGTTCTGTCAGATGATCTCATAAACGGCTCGTAAAGCTGCTTAAGCTTTTCACCAACTTGTTCATTGTCGACTCCAATCACAACTCTGTCTGGTTTCATGAAGTCTTCAACTGCTGCACCTTCTTTTAAAAACTCAGGGTTTGAAGCAACATCAAAATCAATATCTGTTTGTTTTTTCACTATGTCTCTTATCATTTCGCTTGTTCCAACAGGAACTGTACTTTTGGTTACAATTATTTTGTAGTCCGTCATGTTTTTGCCGATAGACTCGGCTACGTTTCTTACAAAGGAAAGATCGGCAGAGCCGTCTTCTTTTGGTGGAGTTCCAACTGCAATAAATACAATTTCTGATTTATCAAGTGCAGACTTAAGATCGGTCGTAAATGTAAGTCTGCCTTCGTCAAAGTTTTCCTTTACCAGTTCTTCTAAACCCGGTTCAAAAAAAGTAACCTTACCTTTTGACAGGCTTTTTACTTTTTCTTCATCAATATCAACACATGCAACATTATTACCGCTTCCTGCAAAGCATGCCCCTGTTACAAGGCCCACATATCCAGTTCCGATCATACAAATATTCATTATAAAGCTTTCCTCCCTAACTAATCCAAAAGATACTGAAGCGCTAAAGTTAACCCATACTATAAGGTTATTCAACCCCAATCTATGTGTTTTTTATTTTTTTATCATACTGGTAATCTTATCAAACTCTTCAATTTTAAGTATTTTTGATAATCCACTATAGATAACAATACCCGCAATAAGACAAACGCCCAGTGCTCCAACTTTATTAATATCAAAGTTACTCCCGGTCCAGTCTGTAAACAGTGATAATTGATACACAGATATTCCCATAATTGTCCCAATCAGAATTATTTTAGACATATATCCCACCAGACTTGCGATTTCAATATTTACGATTTTTTTATTTATTAAGTATATAAGAAGTGAAATATTTAGCACCGATGATGCTGAGCTTGAAAGAGCAAGGCCAATATGATTTAGCTCAAGTTTGAAACTTAAAACATATCCCAGTACAGCATTTAAAATAAAGGCAGTGAATGCGATATACACTGGAGTTTTGGTATCTTTTTGAGCAAAAAATGCGGGCACTGTAATCCGGATAAGACCCACAGCCCACATACCCAGTGCGTAGCCAAAAAGACACTGAGAGGTAAAAACCATCTGCTCATAACCAAACTCTCCCCTTTGATAAAGTATATTGCAGATGGGTTTACTAAGCGCAATAAGCCCTATGCATGCAGGTACCAGAATATAAAAAAGTATTCGGATTGAGCTCAAATATGTTTCTCTGAATTTATTTAGGTCTCCCTTGGCGATATAAGAGGAAAAATTTGGTAAAAGTACGGTTGCAAGAGATACGGCAATAATACCAAGTGGAAATTCAATTAATCTTTCAGAAAGAAATAGATAAGATACGGTTCCTTCGGGAAGGTAAGAAGCATACTGTGTATTAACTATGATGTTCAGGTTATATACTGCTAGTCCAAACACCTGAGGGATAATAAGGGAGAATATTTTTCTTACATCGGGATTATTAAGGACAAGTTTAGGGTTGAACAAGAAGTTTCTGCTCTTTAAAAAAGGAATCTGGAAAAACAGTTGTAACAACCCTCCTGCGATTACACCTATAGCCAAGGTAATTATGGGGATATCAAATTGGTCATGAAGCAACAGGGCAAAGAGAATAATGCAGATATTAAATAGAACTGGTGAAAATGCAGGTGCAAAGAAGTGCTTTAAAGAGTTTAGAATTCCCATTGATAGAGCTGTAATAGATATAAAGAGAATATAAGGAAACATTATTCTGTTTAGCTTTACAGCCAGATCAAATACATCATCAGAAAATCCAGATGCAAATATTTTTACTATATAGGGGGAAAAGATGATTCCAAGAAGCGATATAATCACAAGAAGACAAACAAGTATAGTAAATATGGAATCAGAAATTACTTTTGCTTTTTCTTTACCACCGTATTCGAGTCTTTCAGTAAACACGGGTATGAATGAAACAGTTAGTGTGCCTTCAGCAAAAAGTCTTCTTAGAAGGTTTGGTATTCTAAATGCAACCCAAAATGCATCGGTCACCTGACCAGCGCCAAATAGTGAAGTTATAACAATATCACGAACAAGCCCAAGAATTCTACTGATGAATGTAAAAAAGCTTACAGAGCTTGCTGATTTTGCTATAGTCTTTTTATCAGTCATTTTGTAAACCGTATTTGTCCAGGTGTTTTACTTCCAATACCTCAAATTCTATTTCTTGTTTTAGGTTATCCAGGACCTGCATGGTTTCTTCCAACATATCATCAGTTGGTGTAACACTAATAATATCCTGATCGGGGATTTCAGTTCTAACCCAGGCGAGGTGAGAATATGTTCCCAGCAGACTGTGGAATATCACAGTATCACTTTTATTTTTAATTTTAATCAGTATTTGAGGCATAAGTTATATTTTTAACCTTGAAACGGCAAATTTAAGATATACATTATATATTAATATTCAGTAATTTTATTTATATATTATTTAGGGGGTTTAATGAATACTTTAAAAACATTAATTCTACTTGCTTCATTATCTGCATTAATAATCTGGATGGGTGGCGCTATTGGTGGCAGCACGGGTGCTACTATTGCAGTAGTAATAGCTCTAGCAATGAATTTTGCAAGCTACTGGTGGAGCGATAAGATTGTGCTATCTATGTATAAAGCCAAGGAAGTTACTCCTGAACAGGCTCCTGAGCTTTATAATGCGACTCTTGAGCTTGCTCAAAATGCAGGGCTTCCAATGCCAAAGCTCTATATCATTCCAGAAGATACTCCAAATGCATTTGCAACCGGTAGAAACCATAATCATTCCGCAGTTGCCGTTACATCAGGGATTATGAGAATTTTAAACATGGATGAACTAAAAGGAGTAATAGCACATGAGCTGGCTCATATTAAACACAGGGATATTCTGATAAGCTCTATAGCTGCTACTATATCCACGGCTATTACTTACCTGTCTTATATGGCAATGTTTTTTGGCGGTGGAAGAGATGATAACAGGGGTGGAAATCCCATAGCGCTTATTGCTATGATGATACTTGCTCCTTTGGCAGCAACTATCATCAGGATGGCGCTTTCAAGAACAAGAGAATTTCTAGCGGATAAAGGCGGTGCGGAGATTTGCGGCAATCCGCTACACCTTGCAGGTGCACTAAGAAAACTTGGGGAGTATTCAGGAAGATCGCAGCTTCAGGTAAGCGAGCAGGTAGCAGACAGCACGGCACATATGTTTATTGTTAACCCTCTTCTGGGAAAGGGCCTGGCAGCGCTTTTTAGTACACATCCTCCTATGGAGCAGAGAATCGAAAAATTAGAAGACATGGCGGCAGGAATAGTGAGATAATAAATTATGAATGAAATTGATAAAACAATAGAAGGTAAATTTTATATAGGCCAGGTAATACAGCATAAGCTCTTTGATTACAGGGGAGTTATTGTTGATGTTGACTCTAAATTTGAAGGATCAGAAGAATGGTATGAAGCAGTAGCACAGTCAAGACCTCCAAAAGAGAAACCCTGGTATCATATTCTGCCAGATGGGTCTGCACATAAGACTTATGTTGCTGAAAGGAATATAGAAAATGATAAATCTGGTAAGCCAATAGAACACCCAGCCGTAGGAGCATTCTTCTCAGGATTTAAAGACGGTACCTATATTACAAATAAAGGGTTTAACTAGTAAGCTAAGGATTAATATATCCTTTTGTTAATTGCGGAAATTAAACCTGAATGTGTAATTAAAATTTAATGTGTCATTTTTCCCGACATTAATCTGAATTACATTACCCCCCCTAATGCGTGAATAACCACCCTGTCCGGCAGACAGGATGCGGTTAAAAGGGGTGTTCATGTCTATAAGTTCTTTTCCGTTACTGCTTAATATTTTTTTAAGAGAATTGCCTTCAGTAAGATCATAGGTATGTGTACTATCCACATAAGGTCCAGTTTTTGTCTGTCTTCCTTTATTTAAATACCAACCTTTATTCGTCCATTTTCCAATCAAAAGATTTTCAAACTCGGGGTCGCCATTTGTTTTTACTCCCTTGTCATAACCAAAGTTTTCAAAAGTTCCGGCTTTGTATATGTAACCTTCGACTATAAAAGAAGTTTTCGTATAATTATTTTCTGAATCAGTTTGAGAATTTAAAAATTTAAATGTATGACCATTACAGCATACATCCAGCTCCATATCGTATTCTTGTTGATCACTTTCAGAATTTCTTGATCTTCTGGAGGTTGTGGCACTAGTTCTCACATTATCCAGAGTGTCCAGGCTCTTCCTTGCAATTCTTTGTATAAATGTCATAAGATCACCCCAAATTATTAGACATAAACTAAAACAGCAATTGCCTAAAAGGATATGTGAAGGAAGGTTTTAGAATAAACTACTCACTTCGGCAACCTGACTACCATAGGTTATTAATATTAATCTCTACTAATAACCGGTAGGCTCAAGGCTTTGCGTCCCGTCCTTTCAAACGGTTTGCCATTTCGGTTTAGGACTATTTATTCTTAAGTTTGATTCTAGTACAATCCCAAAGTATTGTCAATCGGGAAAAATAAAATCAGACTATGGTACTACATGGGTTTATACACCGCGAAATACACTGCAATTATTGCTAAAATCGGTACTGTAAACCAGAGGATAGCTGCTTGTGGCTGCAGCTTCTTTATAAAAAATGTCATGCCTCCCATTATTACCCAAATAACAAGTTTTCCCCAAACCCAAGGGGGCCAGTCCATGCCATGAATTATTCCCAGTCTTGCCAGAAGACCAAATCCTCCAAGTAAAACTATGAACATGGAAATTCCATGCATGATACCCGCAAGTTTTTTAAATTTCTCTATATTGGAGTTAATTACTATCAGATATGTCGACAGTGAGAATAAAAGAAAAAATACGGCTGCTACATGAAGCACTTTATAAGTTTCATATGAAATCATTTCAATCTCCTATTATTTATATTTCCTGCGATTTTGAAATATCTGACCACTTATTATATGAAATCTCAATCTCTTTATCCAGGTTTCCAAGTTCTATTGTAATTTTATTCGAATACTCCAGGTCTTTAAATGTTTCTTCTTTTTCTAAAAGTTTTTCAAGTTCCTTCTTGCGGCTTTCTTTTTGTTCTATTTCTGTTTCTAACTCTTTAATTACGTTTTTTAGCTGATTTTCTGTAAGCAGGTCCCAGCTGTTAAAGTTTATTATGCCTTTTTCTTTTAGTTCTTTAAATGCATTATTTCTTTTTTCTGCGTCCAGTCTTTTTTTTGATTTATCTGATTTATAGACTTCAGTATCTATCTGCTCATCTGATCCCGAACTTTTCTGATTATGTTCATTTGCCGGACTTTTATGGTCAATATGATATTGGAACTCTGAATAGTTGCCCGGGTATTCGTATACCTTGCCATTTTCTATGTACCAAACCTTATTACATATTGTATCTATAAAGTGACGATCGTGACTAACTACAATAAAAGTGCCGTCATAGCTTTGTAGTGCTTCTATAAGAACATTTCTTGACTGTATATCAAGGTGGTTTGTAGGCTCATCTAAAATTAAGAAGTTTTTAGGACTAAGCAGGGTCTTTGCAAGGGCAACTCTGCTTTTTTCTCCGCCGGAAAGAACCTTGATCTTTTTAAATACATCGTCACCAGAGAACAAGAAATTACCCAGTATTGTTCTAATATCAGTTTCATTACTTACCTTTGAATCTGAAGAATGAGCAAGTTCTTCAAATATATTGTATTCGGGCTTAAGAGTCTTTGCCTGATTTTGGGCAAAGTAAGTTAGCTCTACTTCGTAACCTGTTTTTCTCTGCCCATCAAACTTTTCGGTACCGTTAATTATTCTAACTAGGGTACTTTTACCAATTCCGTTTTTACCAATAAGAGCAATTTTATCCCCTCTTAGAATTGTGAGAGGATCACAATCTTTAAACACTTCATTGCTGCCATAAGATTTTGAAAATGCAGATATCTCTAAAACATTTTTCCCTGAGCGCTTGGTATTGTTAAATCTAAAATTTACAGATTTGTCTGTGCCTGTTTCTTCGATTCTTTCAAGCTTATCAAGCATCTTTATTCTGCTTTGCACCTGCTTTGCCTTGGTGTTTTTATATCTGAACCTTTCAATGAACCTCTCATACTGTTTTATCTGTCTTTGCTGATTTTCATATGCTGACTTTTGTATTTCCACATTTCTCATTCTGAGTTCAAGATATTTACTATAGTTGCCCTGATACTCCGTGATTTTTCCGCCTGAGAGCTCTGCTGTGATTTCAGTCATTCTGTCCAGGAAATATTTGTCATGAGAGACTACAATCACACTCCCTTCAAATGATTTAAGGTAGTCTTCGAGCCATTTGATACTCTCAATATCAAGGTGATTTGTAGGCTCATCCAAAAATAAGAATTCAGGATTTTGTAAAAGAAGCTTTGCAAGCTCCACTCTCATTCTCCAACCACCAGAAAATGTAGAAAGAGGGCTGCTTAAATCATTAACTGTGAAGCCAAGCCCCATAAGCATCTTCTCTGCTCTTTTATTTACGGTTTCAGAATTTTGGATCTTTAACTCATTTTGTATAGAATCGATTTTTTTAAGAAGCAGTTTGTATTCTGGAGTTGTTTCGTCTTTATATTTAGAAAGATCATGTAATAGTTGCTCATTATCCTGCTCAAGCTGTTTAATATCTTTAAATACAGTGAGAGTCTCTTCAAGTAGTGAGGTTTGAGCATTATTAAGAGCAAATTGCTGAGGCAGGTAACCAATAACCGAACTAGATGGGAGTGATACACTGCCCTCATCTGCTGTTAGGGAGCCCGTGATAAGTTCTAAAAGTGTTGTTTTGCCTGCACCATTGGGCCCTACAAGACCAATTTTCTTGCAGTCTTTTATGTGCCAGTTTAGCCCGTTTAAAATTTTATAGGAGCCAAAAGAAAGGCTTAAGTTTTTTATTGCAATCATTTTTTAGTAAATAATATAATTAAAATGTTCACAGGTTAAAATATAAGTTTAAATAATACATTTGTTAGAATTTATGTTTATAAAATTAATAAATTGTGTAGTATCTGCAAAAGGAAAATAAAAAAGTAAATATGTTATCAATACTACAATACTGTAAAGATTTACAAACAGTTACAAAGAATGAGGGAGAGATATTACTTTCCCAAGGCAGCAAATCAGATAAGTTTTATATAATTAAACACGGAGAGTGTGAAATTTTACGGAGTGATTTTCAGATTAACAAAATATCTGAACCCGGATCAATGCTCGGGGAAATGTCTATACTATTGGATAATCCACACATGGCTACAGTCAGGTGCACAAAAGATTCAGAATTTTATGTAGTAGATAATGCATCGGATTTTTTACACTCAAATAAGGATATCACATATCATCTTGCGAAAACTCTAGCACAAAGATTGAATGGGGTAACGTCCTATTTAGTAGATCTAAAAAATCAGTTTGAGGGAAGGGATGACCATTTTTCAATGGTTGATGAGGTGTTGCAGGCGCTGGTTTCTGATCAGGACGATTACCAGATAGAACTTGGTTCAGAAAGGAGTAAAGATGCTGATTAAATCCAGTCAGGCATTTGTCTAAGTTCGGATACAGGCCTTGTTAACTCAATGGACAAGTCGATTTCTTCTCCACCTTCAAGGGAAAACCATGCTGCCTTATTTAATTCCGTTTCTAAAATAATATGAGTTGGAAATGGGCCTATCTGCATTCCGGGATTGAAAACCCATGTGGACTTTAACTGGTCTACCCATGAGCCGTCATTTTTGAAAGGTGAGAGATGGCAGTGCCCGGATATAACCATATCTGGTCTATATTTTTCAATCCATGTATTTAGATTTTCATCGCCGTTAAATTTTTTTCCATCCCAGCTTGTTTGTGAATTGTCTGTAGGTGTGTGATAGATCCAGACCCATTTCTTTTTATCTAGCGAGGAATCTTTTGCAATTTTTTCTTCTATATCTTTAAGTAAAACGGGGCCGTCCCACCAGGGAAGGATTGTGAACATACAGCCGTTTAAAGTTACATTGCTTATATCTGCCGGAATACCAAGTTCGTTTGATTTAAAGACCCACCTTGAATATTTCTCACCGTCTGTGTTCCTGGCATCAAGATCATGATTACCCGAGCATACGATTAAATTCGTATTTTCATTTATTGCACTTAAATATTTCGTTACAACGGTTATTTGTGCTTTGGGGCTGGCAATAGAAGCTACATCGAGCATATCACCCGCGATTATGCACAGGTCAAAATTTTTGGATTCATTTAATACCCAGTCGAAGTGGTTAAGTCTGTAGTGAAGATCGGAAACTATTAGACATTTCATTACTTCTTATATTAAACACAGAAAGATTTATCTGGCAAATAAAATAAATTATGTATAAAATAGAAAAATGCCGCACTTAAAAGATATAAATACAAGAGCGCCTAAAAAAGCCGACCGAGATGATCTTGAGTATAAGACTGAACTCCTTTATAAGAGACTTCAGAGTTTCCAGCACAGTTTATACAAAAACAAAAAGCACTCTGTTCTTATAGTCCTGCAGGGACTTGATGCTGCTGGAAAAGACAGCACCATAAGGAGTGTTTTTACAGGAGTAAATCCCATGGGATGTTTTGTAAAAGCATGGAAGGTGCCAACAGCGGAAGAATTTGCTCATGATTTTCTCTGGCGAATTCATGAGCATGTACCACCAAAGGGAATGATCCATATATTTAACCGCTCACATTATGAAGACCTCATAGTGCCAAAGATTAATGACTCGATTTCGGACAAGCAGTTTGCCGGAAGGTGTAAATTTATAAACACATTTGAAGAGCTTTTAATCGAAGAAAATAACACCATAATTTTTAAATTCTTTTTGCACGTGTCACAGGAAGAAGAACTTGAAAGACTAATGGAAAGAAAAAACGATCCGGAAAAAAGGTGGAAATATAATCCAAAGGATTTTGAGGTAAATAAACAGTGGAGTGAATATATTGACCACTACGATGAAATTATCCGTAAGACTAATAAAAAAGCCAAATGGCATGTGATACCTGCCGACCAGAAATGGTACAGAAACTATTTAGTTGCAACCACTCTTGTAAATGAGCTGGAAAAGAAATTAGAGGATTGATTCTCTATCTTAGAATCTTTTTACCATTATAAACGTCATATTTTATATATTGTTTTATATAAAGGGGCTTGTTAATTGCTGTATGGTTCAAAAAAACTGCTATATAAGTGTTTCTCTCTAACACTGATTATTTTTTTACTTCTTCTTACTGTATCAGGTTTTAGTAAGTCCTACATACCCGTAATAACTCAGGATAACACAACTGCCATTGTTGAAGGCTGTCATGAGCAGGTAAATCATTCCATTCTTAAAGAACTTATCCTCAATACATTCCAATCATCAGACGATGAAGAATGCTGTGAAAAGATATGTTTTTGCTGTAGTAAGAATATCAGAGGAATACTTAAATTTGTTTTATTTAAATCTACTTTTATTAACCCGGACCTTAAAGCCGCTTTTTTTAGAACTTCAGAAAACTTAATATTAATCAAAAATACATTAGGTGCTTTCGGAAATAAATCTCCTCCAACAGTCCTTTCCTGAAATATAAAATTCTTGCTTTATAAAATTCATAAATAATTAAAGGGGAGGAGTACTATGTTTAATTTATTAAAATCAAAAACTATATTTACTTTGTTTTTATTTGCTGTTTTTATTGCTGCTGGCTCAAATTTGCTATTAGCAGATGACAGAGGGAGTCACAAGCAGGGGCTGCATTTTGCTCATCCATTGATAACTGAGTCACCATCGCCTGATACAAAGATAAGGCTTGACTATATATTTAAAGATATTGAGGGTGAAGGACATGGAGATGAGGAAGAAGATGGGGAAGGCGGAGGGCTTAATGAACACTCTTTGCAGCTTGAAGCAGAGTATGCTTTTTCAAGAAACTTCAGCATCGAAGTAGGGGTGCCTTATACGTTTGTTGATCCTGATGACGGCGAAACTGAAGATCACTTTAATAATATTGAAGTGGGGCTTAAATTTGCCACATATATATTTGAAGAGTATGGATTGCTTCTGGGTGGAGGGTTAGAATTTGGCATACCCTCAGGCGACGATGAAAGAGGAATAGGAAGCGACCATATTATTGAAATAGAGCCGTTTTTATCAATGGGTTATAAGTATCATGATTTTGAACTTGTCTCATTTCTATCACTTGGTTTTCCTGTGAACCAGGATGACGGTAAAGATGAGAGTGATGAGTTTGGTTATAACGTTTCACTTCTATATCATCTAACTCCAAGTATTGAGGCGCTTTTGGAATTTGACGGAGAGGTTGCACTAAACGGAGAAGAGGATGGCGAATCTGTACTCAATATTTCTCCCGGAATAAAGGTTAAGCCCTTTACCAACAAGAATATTCAAATTGGGTTTTCAGGTGACCTTCCCCCCTATAATAGTACCAGATTACAAGTTAGAATTTTAGGTAATAAACCCTATGAATAGGAGGCAAGGGAAATGCCCAGGAAGCGTTACACGCCAGAGCAAATAATAAGATATTTAAGACACGCAGAAGTT
>JBFFSH010000017.1:0-43324 GCA_041572575.1 Thermodesulfobacteriota bacterium | reverse complement strand
TACTGACTGATTAAAAACCTGTACTTCTGTATATAGTTTTTCTTAAGTTTTAAATCACTCCTGTTTATTCGCATCTTAACAAAATACCCCCTCTACTTAGTTACTTATGTATTTTGTCTGCGAATTATGTGACATCTACAGCAATGACAGCTGTGGGCAGTCCGTTGAAAGGACTGCCGTTTTCGGGTTCCTGAGTTAGAGACTCTTAGGCCTCTAATTTATACATACAGTATGTATGTATATTAGGAGAGCAGATTCTTTGGATATTAGTGGACTTATATATTTAGAGAGTTCATGTAGGGGTATTAAAAGCGAGATTGCCACAGTTCACTTTGTGAACTTTGCAATGACAGTTTTGTATAGTTTGAATGATTCCCCATTATTCTAACTATGGATCAAATACAATCCAAATCAGAAAAATTAATATTAATACACCCCATATTAATAAAGAAATGCTGTACCAAACTTTTAATCCTTTAGTAGCTAATTTTTTTCCTAATACTCGTTTTGCAACTTGAAATTCAAAGAATATTTTGTTAGCCCAATCTTCTTCTTTATTATTCTCTGGATCATCTTCAATGCTAGACTTTAAATAGTAATATCCCAGAAATAACATCAATAGAATTATAAATAATATAAATCCAGAGATAGAGTAAAATTCAGTCATTTATATCTATATAATTTTTGTTCCCCAACCCCCTCCCCCCGGAGTTTCAATCGTGAGCACACTGCCTTTTTTCAAACTCATAGTAGTCTTTGCAGGAAGAGCTTTTTTACGGCCATTAATGACAACACTGTTCCTGCCGGGCTTTGCGTTTGCCCCGCCCTTAATGCCGTAGGGTGATGTCTTCCTTCTGTCTGTGATAAGTGTAACAGTTACGTCGGTTAAAAACTTATACCCGCGGACAATGCCGTCTCCACCGCTGTACCTGCCCTTCCCTCCGCTGTTCTTTCTAATGGAATATGAATCAACAAGGATCGGAAGCTCTCGCTCAAGAGATTCAATCGGGGTATTGAGTGTGTTTGTCATATGAGTCTGAACTGCGCTTATCCCGTCCATTCCATTCCTGGCCCCCATTCCACCCGCTATGGTCTCATAGTATGCGAATTTGCCGTTACCCTTTCTTACCCTGCCGCCAAATGTAACATTACTCATGGTTCCCGCGCTTGCGGCAGGTACCTTGTCGGGGATTGCTTTTGATAAAGCTCCGAATACAACATCGACTATCCTCTGTGAAGTCTCTACATTTCCCCCTGCTACAGCAGACGGATATTCCGCGTCTATGACTGTCCCCTTTTCTGTGACTATCTTTACCGGCCGCAGCGAGCCTGAGTTTAGCGGAAGCTCCTTTGGAGCCAGGCACTGAAAGACGTAGAGTACGGCAGACGTGGTAACACTTAGCGGACAGTTAAGACAGCCCTCAACCTGCTTATCCGTACCGCTAAAATCAACAGTGGCCTTACTGCCTTTTATGGTGATCTTTACTTTTATCTTAATCTTCTTAGGGCTAAAGCCGTCTCCATCCAGATAATCAGCAAACTCATAACTGCCGTTTTCAATATCCTTAACCACCACCCTCATCATCCTCTCGCTGTATTCCAAAAGCTGATCCGAGGCTGCTCTGATTTTAGATAGTGAATATTTATCCACTACTTCTCTAAGCCTCTTAAGACCCAGATTAACCGCACCAATCTGCGCATTAAAGTCACCCTTTCTTTCCTCGGGGTCTCTTGTGGAATTGATAATGTTATTGAATAGTTTTCTATTAATTTTGCCTCTGGAGTAGAGCTTTGATGGAGGAATGATTACCCCCTCTTCGTATATTGACTTAGATAGAGGCATCGAGCCCGGCGTTATACCACCAACGTCTGCATGGTGCGCCCTTGAGGCCAGGAAATATTCTATTTTATTCTTATAGAAGAACGGAGCAATTATTGTTATATCAGGAAGGTGCGTGCCCCCTCTGTATGGGTCATTTACGATCAGCACATCACCCTCACTCAGATCAAGCTCGCTGAGTACGGATTTAACCGCAAAACTCATAGAGCCCAGATGTACGGGGATGTGCGCTGCCTGAGAGACCATCTCTCCGTTTTCTTCAAAAAGCGCACAGGAGAGGTCCCTTCTTTCTTTTATATTAGGAGAGTAAGCGGCCCGAATCAGCATCGTGCCCATCTCTTCTGCTATGGAGCCAAGAATATTATTGAATATCTCTATTTCATATGGAGAGAGTTTTTTAGCTTTACTCATGCTTGTATTATTTCCCTTTTAGTAATTCCACTATTAATATTATTTATAATCAGCTGTTTTACAATCCCGTTATCAAATGTGTCCAGATTATCGGTCTTGATGATTTTTACATTATTACCAAGTGACCCCCATATATCAGGATTTGTGGGCCCGAATATAGAGATAGTGTTTACCCCTGCTGCAGCTGCAAGATGAGTTATGCCGGTATCACATCCCACATAAAAATCAGTAGCTGAAATTATGGCGGCTACTTTTCTTAGGTCATTTTCAGATATTACAGTATCTCTATTGAAACAGGACTCAAGCTCTTCTCTTATATCTTGCTCTACAGGGCCCAATATCCAGATTGGAATTCCACTTAGTTCATCTTCCACCCACCTGCCAAGCTCTATAAATTTATCCAGAGTTAGCCCCTTAATGCCATACGTTCTGGGATGGATGGAGATTAATTTTTCGTTACATCCTAACTCATTAAACAACTTCTCTGCATAAACTACACCTGATCTTTCAATATCAATTTTTGGAGCTTTGTTGTCATCATAGGATATACCCGCTTCATCCAGTATGCTCGTTGTATATTGCACTATATGCTCACCTACTTTCTCTGTAAATGGTTCTTTAAAGCTATAATTGGATATATCCATATCCTTAAAATGCCTTTTTACCGTACCTTCTCTGTCTAATAAAAAACCGAAGATGAGATCGAATTCTTTATAATACTGTACAATCTCTTCATCCAGGCTTTGTTCTAAATAAAGAGAATTTATGTACTTACTGTCCGAAGCGGTAATTTTGTTTATATAGTCAGGGTATATCAGTGACCAATAGCTCTTTTCCCCGATAACCTCGATATGGCAATTCCTAAATTTCTCATTGAGTGTTTGAATAAGTGGAAGAGTAACGATTGTATCACCCAAAGCCCCTCTTCTGATTAGCAATATCTTCATCTGTGTAAACCTAATTTACATTGATTATTAACAAAAACTATATATATTCAGGATTTAATAATCTAAAGGTACAAAAAATTATGAAAGTTATTGTAACTGGGGCAGCGGGGTTTATTGGTTCTACTTTAACAGAAAAACTAATATCCCAAGGATTTTCTGTAATTGGAATAGATTCGGTTAATGACAATTATGATGTAAAGATTAAAAACAGTAATATTTCAGGGTTGCTAAAGAATAAAAACTTTAAATTTATTAATTCCAATATCCTGGATATCGATTTTGGTGGTAAATACAGTGAGATACAAGCCATATTTCATCAGGCTGCCACTGCAGGTGTAAGATCGAGCTGGGGCAAGAACTTCAGGGATTATACTGAAAACAATATAATGGCCACCCAGCATCTGCTTGAGAGCTTTAAAGATTCAGGGCTCAAGAAATTTATTTATGCTTCGTCTTCTTCAGTTTATGGCAATGCAGACGAGATGCCTCTTAGGATTTCTACTCTCACAAAACCTGTTTCGCCTTATGGTGTCACCAAGCTTGCAGGCGAAAACCTGGTTAATACATATCATGCAAACTATGGCCTTCCCACGGTTTCTCTCCGGTATTTTACCGTTTACGGCCCGAGGCAAAGACCCGATATGGCTTTTCATATATTCATGAAGTCGGCCCTGCAGAACAAGCAGATCGATATCTATGGTGACGGCGAGCAGATCAGGGACTTTACTTATATTGATGACGTAGTGAATGCAAACATGCTGGCATTGGATAATGGTAAAAACGGAAGTATATATAACATTGGTGGAGGGAGCAATATATCGATTAATAAGGTATTGGAATTAATTGAACATATTTCCGGCAATAAGCTAGATATTAACTATCAGCAAACTCAAAAAGGGGATGTGCGGCAAACTCAGGCCGATATTTCACTGTCCAAAAAAGAACTTAAATATGTGCCCGGATTTGATATTAAAACAGGCTTAAAAAACGAATATGAATGGATAAAGGAAAATATAGATTTATTAACCTGAATATTCATATAGGATAATTAAAATTATGGGAATAGATAAAACACTTCTGGATATACTTGCCTGCCCAAAGTGCAAGGGTGAACTGGAGTTAAAAGAAGATGAATCTGGCTTAATTTGCAAACAGTGCAATCTGCTCTATGAAATAAAAGAAGATATACCGAATATGCTTATTGATGAAGCAATAAGCCTTGAATCTAATCCTTAGAGTATACTCTTTAGTGTTTCACCCATCTCGGCAGGGCTTGGTGAGACCTTTACTCCGGCAGCTTCAAGTGCGCTGATCTTGTCCTCTGCCATTCCTGAACTTCCAGAAATTATTGCTCCAGCATGGCCCATTCTCTTTCCTTTTGGAGCCGTTGCGCCTGCAATAAAAGCGGCTACTGGTTTTGTGAAATTATCTTTAATAAATGCTGCTGCCTCTTCTTCAGCATTTCCGCCAATCTCACCGATCATAATTACAGCATCTGTTTTTTTATCTTTTTCGAAAAGTGTAAGTATATCTATAAAAGTCGAGCCTATGATAGGATCTCCGCCAATGCCCACACAAGTGGACTGACCAATTCCAAGCTCTGTAAGCTGCCATACAGCCTCATAGGTTAATGTTCCGCTCTTGGAGATAATGCCTACCCTGCCCGGCTTATGAATATATCCCGGCATGATCCCTGCCTTTGCCTGTCCCGGAGTGATTACTCCAGGGCAATTTGGACCTATGAGTCTTGCGGTTTTGCCTTCCATATATTTTTTCACCTTTACCATATCCAAAGTGGGAACACCCTCTGTAATACAGATTACAAGCTCAACTCCTGCGTCTACAGCCTCAATTATAGCGTCCATTGCAAATGGGGCAGGAACAAATATTAGAGAAGTATTGGCATCAACCTTCCTTACGGCTTCATCCACGGTATCGAACACCGTAAATCCTTCGACCTCGGTGCCTCCCTTGCCGGGTGTTACACCGCCTACTACATTAGTTCCATAGTCTCTGCACTGTGTTGCATGAAAAAGCCCTGCGCTGCCTGTAATTCCCTGAACTATAAGTCTTGTATCACTATTAATAAGAATGCTCATAAATCTCCTCTTTATTGGTGAAAATTATATTAAAACGGCTGGAATGATAACATAGGACTTAAATCTTTCAACTACTGAGATTATGAATATTTTGAAACAAATCAGGATTTATTATAGTTTAATTAATATAAATAATTTTATAAATCGATTTGGCAAAATACAAACAACGTTTTATAATAAAAAGATGATGAAATATATACTGGCAATAACAATAACAACATTATTCGCATTAACTTCTACATCTTATTCTCAGAGAATATATCACTGGGAAAAAGAAGGGGTAGATAATTATTCTAATAATCCTGCAGAAGTACCTTATGAACAGATAAAAGATAATAAGATATCCGGAAAACAAACAAATGAATCAGAAGCTCAGGCAATTGCTAAATTAAATGAAACACTGGATGGTCCCGACAAAGAAAAACTCAGATTAATTCTAGAA
Source organism: Thermodesulfobacteriota bacterium (assembly GCA_041572575.1). Lineage (GTDB taxonomy): Bacteria > Desulfobacterota_D > UBA1144 > Nemesobacterales > N074bin48 > N074bin48. The sequence continues at coordinate 37,585 of JBFFSH010000017.1, read as the reverse complement.
GCCGAATCCAAGCTTGAAAAGGTTATCGCAGTTAAGAGTAAAGAGCTTATAAGTCTAAAAAAGCAAAAAAATGTTCCAGCTAAAAAAATTGTCGATCTTGAAAACTATATTTTAAAAGCAGAGCATAATCTCAAGATCATTAGAGAAGAGAAAACCACATTTATTAAGCAGAATACAAATTCTTAAGTCAATTCTTCTGCATTCTCTAAACTTAAAAATATATATCAACAACACTCAGTGTTTCTCTAACAGGTGAATCAGAAGAATTCTAAAAAACCACGGATATTCATAGATAAAGAAGGCAACTGGTTTCAGGATGGACTGCCGGTGCTGCATAGATGGACTTATCTTTACAACAACAAGCTTGTGGATATCGACGATGAAGGCGTTTATTTTATAGATGAAGGCCGTGGCAGAGTATATATAGAGGTAGAGGACACCCCGTTTGTCATAAAAAATATAGATCTCAGATCAGATGGGCTTTATCTGATATTAAATGATGAGACTCAGGAAAAACTGGGATCGGACACTATTTATCTAAACGCCTCGAATATCCCTTATGTAAAAGTTAAGGATGGCAGGTTTGATGCCCGCTTTTGCAGAGCCGCTTATTATGAAATCATGAAAATGCTTGAGACTGAAAATGAAAAATATTATCTTGATACAGGCAGTGAAAGAATAAAAGTGCAGCGAAGTACAGAATAAGGTGGTTTCTAAAACTGAGCGCTGTCCACGAGTCTTGAAATTATATAATCAGAAACAAGTACTCCCTTTTTACTAAGGCTTATACTATTTTCAGATTGTGTAATCAGACTTTGAGAAAACAGATAATCACAGTCCTGCAAATTAAAACTAATATTATATCTCCTGTTCAATCTATCTAGATCAAGCCCACCCATAAGCCTTATACCCATCATAAGATCATCCTCAAACGCCTGTATTCTTGTAAGCGACTCGGTACTATCAACTGAAGATTTACCACCGCGAAGTAAGTCAATATATCTGCCGGGATACCTCACATTTGACCATCTCTTTCCCCAGTCCGAGCTATCATCGCTTCTCAAATGAGAATGAGCCCCTGCTCCTATTCCCAGATAGTCCTTTCCCTGCCAGTAAAACTTGTTGTGCAAACACTCAAATCCAGGTTTTGAGTAGTTTGAAATTTCATACTGGTTATAGCCCTTATCCTCCAAATAACCTGTAGTAAAATCTATCATCTCCGCAAGCACATCATCTTTTGGCAATACAAGATCGCCTCTTTCAAATCTCTTTTTAAATTCAGTTCCGTTTTCTATTGTAAGACAGTAAGCAGAAATATGATTGGGCTTGTACTCTGTAGCAATCAGTAGATCATCCTCCCACTCTGTATAAGATTCAGCGGTAGTGCCATACATAAGGTCAACATTGAAATTTTCCATTCCAGAGCTAATAACCTGCTCTATACACTGTCTATTATCAGCTGGGCTTGCGAGTCTGCCCAGAAAATTTAATTTTCTCATTGAAAAGGACTGTATACCAATACTCAGCCTGTTTATTCCAATATCCCTAAAACTCTTAAATTTATCAATATCTGCAGTCTTTGGATTAACCTCTACGGTGATTTCAGTATTTTCGGTAAATTTAGTCAGCGATGAGACAGTGTTTAATATTTTCTCGAGATTTTGTGCCGAAAAGAGTGAAGGTGTTCCTCCCCCAAAAAATATAGAGCTGATATTAAATTTAGCAAGGAGGTCCTTATGTATAAACAGTTCCTTTATGAGTGTATCTGTATAAAGGTCTTCAGGCACATCTGCACCTACTCCATAGGAATTAAAATCACAGTATGGACATTTGGTAATACAATACGGTATATGTATATAAAGCGCTAAATTCATATTAAGATTGTATTAGAAACAGATTTAGTTGCAAGTAAAACAATTTGAGTCATATTTATTGTTTAAACTATCTTAATGACATGAGCAGATTATATTCGGCAATATTCTTACTATTTTTTATATGTACCTTTAGAGTTTTTGGTGAGCAAGGCTCTCAGATATTGAACCTTGATAGATCGATTAAAATCGCTGTAGAAAACAATCTCAATATCAAAGTGTCTGATGAAGACGTGAACATAATGTCTGCCAGGCACAAAAAATCCAAATCCCCCCTTTACCCTCAGATAAGATTCAGGTTTATTCTTCCGTTTGTTGAAAGAGAGTCTGGAGTATTTGCCGATCAGTTACTCTGGGATTTCTGGCGTACACCGAGTCTTGTAAAAGCAAGCAGTGCATCACTTCGGTCTTCAAGACACCAGAGAAATGCAACTGTAAACGATGTAATACTAAATACCAAGATTGCGTATTACAATCTTCTCATTAATCAGAACATATATGAAACCAACAGGTATGAGGTTGAAGAATTTGAAAAGAAACTCGAACAGACAGAAAATTTTGTACAGCTTGGAAGAAAGTCCAGACTTGATCTTACAAAGGCAAAAGTTGATATAGGTCATGCAAAATTAAACCTGCTAAACTCTGAAAAAGAGTTTGAATTATCAAAAGCAAATTTCATGAACCTGCTTGCGTTGGATGGAGAATTTAATTTTGATTTAGAAGATGAATCAGACTATGAGCCATATGACTGGAACCTAAAAGAGCTTACTAAAATAGCGCTAAAAAACAGGCCTGAACTAAAAAGCCTCATTAGCGATGAATCTTCAGTTCGTTCTTCACTAAAAGCCGCAGAAAGGGATCATTACCCCAAAGTCGTTGCAAGGGCTGCCTACAGGTTTGACGGTGACGGAGCAACTGGACCTGATTTTATAGCTGGTATCGGCCTTAATTTCCCACTGTTTCAGGGTTTTGCCAAAGTTGCTGAGGTGGATGAATCGCGGGCATCACTTAGAAAAATCATGACTGAAATAGAAATATTTAAGCGCAACACTATAATGAATATAAAAAGACTCTACCTGGATATTAAATACGCAAGAGAAAAAATAGGGGTAACGACAGATGGACTAATATCAGCAGAGCAGACAATGGAGCTTACGAAGGAGTTATATAAAGCAGGAAGGAAGTCCATGATAGACGTTCTTGAAGCTAAATCATTATATTCAAGATCTAAAACCGATAATCTAGCATCTATATATAATTATAAGGTAGCGCTTGCAAAGCTCGAATGGGCAACAGGCGAGCCGCTCACAAACATTGATAAAGATGGAGACGAAATTAAACAGACAAAATGAATATCCAAAATCTAGCAAAAAATAAATACAGACTGGCAGCAGTTGTAATAGCAGTAATTGCTCTTTTCATGCTTATGGGAAAAGACGATGACAAACCCAGCTTTAGGACTACGAGAGTACAAGTAGGTGATATAAAAAGCTATATTCAGGCCACGGGGAAAATAGAACCCACAAGAAAAGCCGAAATATCGGCAGAGGTTACAGGCATAGTAAATGAGGTTCTCGTTGATTATAATTCTAAAGTAAAAAAAGATCAGATTCTTGCAACAATTGACCCTACTGATTTTGAATTAAAGCTAAGTGAAGCAAGAGCAAACCTTGCAAAGGCAAATGCTGATTTTGAGTTGTCCAGGAACATATATTTTTCAAATAAAACCCTATATAACAAAAACCTTATATCCTCGGAGGAACTTAAAAACTCAAAGGTTCAATACTCCTCCGCCCTTGCATCAAGGGAGCAGGCACAGGTAAATCTCGAGCAGGCAAAAACAGACCTTGCCAACACAAAGCTTCAGTCTCCAATAGAGGGATCAATTATAGGGAAGAACATAGTTGAAGGTCAGTCTGTAGCTAAAAACAAGGTTGGCCCGCCTCTTTTCACAGTTGCTAATAATCTTGATAAAATGGTGGTTATAGCTTCAGTAAATGAAATAGATATAGGTAAAGTCAAAGAAGGCAATAATTGCGAATTTACAACAGACGCTTACCCGGACCAAATATATTCAGGGCAGATTACGCAAATCATAAGCGAGCCCATTACGGTTAACAATCTTGTAAGCTATGATGTTTTGATAGAGTTTGAAAACATAGACAAAAAACTAAAACCCGGCATGACCGCAAGCGTAGAAATTCTGGTTGGAAGCAAAAATAATGTCTTAATAGCAGACCGTTCTGCGCTCAGGTTTATTCCACCATCAAACGAGTACATAGTAAATAATGCCAAATATTCCCAGGATGACGAAATACTATGGGTCAAAGCCAGAGGAGGCAAACTAAAGCCTATAATAATCACTACCGGCACCAAAAACGATACGCATGTAGAAATCACAGGTGGAGAAATAAAAAAAGATGATGAAATAGTTGTACTCGCTGTTTTCGGCACCAAATCAACTGACTCCTCGGGACAGATAAGCGTACCCGGCGTTAAAAGATTCTAGACTTTAAAAAAAAAAATCTGCCTTGAATAAAGTAATTGAAATAAAAAAACTCTATAAGGATTACCTCTTAGGAGACGTAGAGGTTAAAGTGCTTAGGGGAATAGACCTTATAGTAGAACAAGGTGATTTCCTGTCTATCATGGGTCCATCAGGCTCGGGAAAGAGTACACTTATGAATATTATAGGCTGTCTTGATATACCCACTTCAGGACAGTACCTTCTGGATGGAACCGATATATCAAAGCTTGACAGTGACTCACTTGCAGAGATAAGAAACTCAAGGATAGGATTTATTTTCCAGAATTTCAATCTAATCCCCAGGACAAGCGCTCTTGAAAATGTTGAGCTGCCTATTATATATTCATCTAATAATCAAAAAGAAATAAGGGATAGAGCGCTGCAGTCGCTTGATAAGGTTGGTCTTTCAGACAGGATAGACCATACCCCTGCACAGCTTTCCGGAGGTCAGCAGCAAAGGGTAGCAATCGCAAGAGCCATAGTAAACAATCCCTCAATTATTCTTGCTGACGAGCCAACAGGAAACCTCGACAGTGCTACGAGTGAAGATGTCTTAAAAATCCTAACTGATCTTAACAATAGCGGCAAGACAATAGTCATGATTACCCATGAGGATGAAGTAGCGGCAATAACCAAAAAAACGATAAGAATAAGAGACGGACAGATAGTATAATAGTCAGCATATACAAAACATTTATAAAGAGAACAGTTAACTAAATGAATCTAAAATCCTTAATCAGAAACTCCTTTGGGCAGCTTACAAAAAACAAGCTTAGGTCTACGCTTACTTCGATAGGAATAATTATTGGCGTAGCCGCCGTAATACTATCCGTATCAATAACCAATAGCGCAAAAATTTTAGTAGAAACACAGTTTTTGAGCCTTGGAGGGAAATCGTTAATCATAAACAAAGGTACGAGGACAAAAAGTGGTAAAGTAAATGAGGATTTTAAGATTGATTTTAGTATAGGTGACGTACAGGCAATTAAAAATCTAAATATTATTGAAAGCGCCTCGCCTGTTTCCGATGATGCACAGTATGTAAAGTTTAAAGACACTTCCCATCTCTCTGCAATAGTGGGAGCATCCGTGGACTTCTTTTATGTAAACAACTGGTTCCCCATAGAGGGTAACCTTTTTACGGATAAAGACGTACTAAACAGTGAGAATGTATGTCTTATTGGAAAGACCGTTGCAAACAGGCTGTTTGGATTTATAAATCCGGTTGGACAGAGAATAAAGATACTAAACACCAACTATGAAGTTTTAGGTGTACTAAGCACAATCGGACAGACAAGCAGCGGCAGGGATCAGGACGATGCTGTAATTATTCCCTACACTTCATATCATAAAAAGATTATAGGTTCACAGGAAATTGAAAACATATCCGCGTCTGTGAGAACCCCGCAGGATATACCAATAGCTGAACAGCAGGTGACAAGGCTTCTAAGAGAGCGCCATAATGTAAATAAAAATCAGGTAAACGGATTTCATATTAAAACCCAGCTCTTTGTAATCGACAGAATTCTCACTGTATCAAGAATCATGACAATTTTGCTTGGAAGCATAGCATCCATATCCCTTATTGTAGGTGGAATTGGTATTATGAACATCATGCTCGTGTCGGTTATAGAAAGGACAAAAGAGATTGGAATCAGGATGGCAGTGGGCGCAAAGCAAAAAGATATAATGATTCATTTTGTTATTGAAGCTCTATTACTTTCAATCATCGGCGGTACGGCTGGCATACTGCTAGGAATTGGAATTCTGAAAATAGCAAGCTCGGTTACAAACCTGCAGACCTTTGTATCTACAAGTGCTATACTAATAGCGTTCTTGTTTTCAGCAATTGTAGGTGTTTTCTTTGGATACTACCCTGCAAAAAAAGCTTCAAAGCTAAATCCCATTGAAGCACTTAGATATGAATGAGCATGTTAGAAAAGAACATTTACTCCGCCGTTTTCAGCTATCCCGATATCATTTAGCTCATCTTCACTAACATCATCTAAATTTTGCAGTACCGATCCAAAGTTTCCTGCCCCTGATTGACTAGTAAAAACAATATCCGCATCATCAGTAGTCTGTGAATCAGCAAAATTAGTGCTGCCTAGAAATAAAAACACTTTGCCCGTGCCGTCTGTTGGAGCGCTAACCAAAAAATCTTCGTTATTATCATCAAACTCTAAAATTGTACCCTCGCTCCTATCTTCTGGATCAAGATCAGGATTTAAATCACCCATATCACGTATTTCAGCGCCAAATCTGCCGCCTGGTACCAGACCCGATATTATCTTTGAAGCTGTAGGGGTTGTTCCAAGATCAAATGCATCTTCAATATCAAATCCCGAATAAAACAATACCCTGCCCCTTTCTCCATCGAATCCCGGTGCTCCAATAAGTACATCTTCTCTGTTGTTACTTCTTGATATGTCTCCAAAGTTAACATCATCCTCCGGATCACCGTCATAGTCCCCATCTCCGCCAATTGCAGCTCCAAACTCGTCTTCAGTATCTCCACTAATTATTACTACTCTTGAAGTATCTGTAGACAGATCAATATCATCTACATCTGAAGGAACAAAAAACACATAAACTTTTGCTGCACCGGGAGAAGAAATTGCAAAATCAGACCTGTCGTTGTCATCGATTATTCCAACTTCAGTAATTTCCGTACCAAACAGATCGCCTGGATCCTCACCTGTAAAGATGGCCTTAGCGGTATCTGCACTAACCGGTTCATCTCTGTTTAAATCATCTAAATCATTTTCTCCATAAAAATATGCCTTTCCTCTATTTGACAGAGCAGTAGGAGCTCCTATTAAAAGACTATCAGAACCAGAACCTGTAATGCCTATAGCAGCTAGCAGGTTAAGCCCGAAATTATCACCCTGGGCTTGCCCATTTATTGTAATATCTGCTGTAAATCCGGCGTTAAAATCCATAACTGCAGGCAGCCCGTCTCTGTCTCCTAATATTATAAACACTCTGCCTCTGTTTGAATCAAACCCCGGAGCACCAATAACAATTTCTTCTGAATCGTCACCCGCAACATCTCTTATCCCTTCCACACTCGCTCCAAACATTGTCCCCGGTACTCCTCTTATAGTTATATCAGCGGTATCAGGACTGGGTAGATCAAATATTCCGTCTGAATTCGCATCTCTGTCTCCAAAACCCTTTCCACCAAAAAACACATAAACCGTATCAAGGCACGGGTCACCTATGATAATATCGTCACCGTCTCTAAATTCATCATCACTTCTATCCTCTCTTTCATCAATCTTAACACCTGCTATTGACTGTCCAAAACAGCTGCCTTCGGAACTATTAATAAACGAACTGCCGACAAACCCTGTAGTAGCTTCAATCACATTTGTAGGGCTGCTCTGGTTACCCACTTCATCTCTTGAAACCATGGTGAAGTAGTATCTAGTTTCACCAGAAATATCCAGTCTGGGAATAAAGATACTTTGTGCCGTACCACTTGGCTGAGGAAATTCCTCACCCTGTATCTGTGTGGCATCTGCAAACATTGACTGTACAACCTGCTGTATTGTTCCAAAAGGAACCTTATCCACTGTATCTCCCAGAAGTAGTGTAAGCTCAAACTCATCAAAATATCTTAAGTCATAAATAGTAACAAGTCCCGTAGTACCATCGTCTCCGGGTGCTATGAACTCTATAGTTTTGTTATTTGAATTAAACGTTATTACTGTATTATCTGTTGGGGCAGTATCATCACCAACCGTACATGACAAAATAGCCACTACCTGAAAAAGGATAAATACTTTTATTAGTCTATTAAACAATTCCATATCTCGCGCTTCCTTAACTAAATTAATTGAGAATTTTACAGAACCCTAAATGTAACATAAATAAATACAAACATGTAATAATTTACTATATCTATCTCTACAATTAGTATACCTTAGAGTGTCTATTGATAGTTGGCATATTTTTGCTATTATGGTTATCTTTGAATTTACATTATTTTTTTGGAGGCATAAAACGTGGCATCGATCATTTCTGTAAAAGGTAGAGAAATCCTGGATTCCAGAGGAAATCCTACTGTTGAGGTGGATATTTACTGCGATGATGGTTCATTGGGAAGAGCAGCTGTACCATCGGGAGCCTCCACAGGCGAGCATGAAGCACTGGAGTTAAGAGACAAAGATAAAAACAGATACCTTGGCAAAGGGGTTAGAAAAGCTGTAAACAATATCAATAAAACAATTGCTTCAAAACTGATAGGTCACGATGTAAGAAATCAGTCAGGAATTGACTCTGCGTTATTAAACCTTGATAAAACAGCCAACAAATCCAGACTTGGAGCTAACGCTATTCTTGGAGTTTCTCTTGCTGCAGCCAAGGCAGCTGCCTGCTCTTTGGATATACCGCTGTATAAATACCTCGGCGGAGCATATGCCAATACCCTTCCCGTACCCCTTATGAACATAATAAACGGGGGTGCTCATGCGGATAACAACCTGGATTTTCAGGAGTTTATGATAGTACCATACGGATTTAAAACCTTCTCTGAGGCAATTAGAGCAGGGGTGGAGACTTTTCATCACCTAAAGAGCCTTCTCAAATCAAATAACTATTCCACAGCTGTAGGAGATGAAGGCGGCTTTGCTCCAAATCTTAAATCAAACGAACAGGCAATTGAGCTTGTAATGCAGGCTATAGAAAATGCCGGGTATAGCACTACCGATAATATTGCAATTGCCCTGGATGTGGCATCTAGTGAATTTTATGAAAAAGGCAAGTATATCATAGGTTCGAAGCGCTTTGATAAGGACGCAATGATTAAGATGTATGAAAAACTTACCGAAAATTATGAGATAATTTCAATTGAAGACCCAATGTATGAAAATGACTGGAAGGGTTGGCAAGAACTTACAAGCACAATTGGACAAAAAGTACAGCTTGTTGGAGACGATCTGTTTGTTACAAATACAAAAAGGCTAAAAAGGGGAATAGACAATAATGTGGCCAATTCAATTTTAATAAAAGTTAATCAGATTGGCTCTCTAACAGAGACTATGCAGGCAATAGACATGGCCAAAAAAGCAGGATATACGAATATCATATCCCACAGGTCCGGTGAAACTGAAGATTCAATAATAGCCGATCTTGCTGTTGCAACTAATGCTGGACAGATTAAAACAGGTTCAGCATCCAGAAGCGACAGGATGGCAAAGTATAATCAGCTACTAAGAATAGAAGAAGAACTTGGAAGTGTAGCTCAGTTTCTTGGACGAAGAGCATTTAGAGTTTAAAACTCTCAAAGAGTGATTATTATAAAATATGTAAAATTATGGGACTATAAAATAAAATACTATGGGAAAACAAACACTATTTGATAAAATTTGGGAAAAACACGTTGTATATGAAGAGCAGGGAAGACCATCGCTTTTATATATTGATCTTCACCTCGTACACGAAGTAACATCTCCACAGGCATTTGAAGGCCTTAGGCTCAGCAACAGAAAAGTCCGCAGACCTGAACTTACGTTTGCCACAATGGATCACAATGTACCTACAACAGACAGGTCGCTTCCTATTGAAGATCCAATCTCAGCAAAACAGATTGAAACCTTGAGAAACAACTGTGAAGAATTTGGAATAAAGCTTTTTGATCTTAACAGCCCCTTTCAGGGAATCGTACACGTAATAGGACCAGAGCTTGGAATCACAAAACCTGGCATGACAATCGTATGTGGAGACAGCCATACTTCCACACACGGCGCTTTCGGGTCGCTTGCTTTTGGAATTGGCACAAGTGAAGTGGAGCATGTGCTTGCTACTCAGTGCCTGTGGCAGAACAGACCATCAGTGTTTGAGGTAAATGTTGAGGGATCCAGACATAATGGTGTTACGGCAAAAGACATAATTCTCAGCATTATTGGTAAAATTGGAACGGCCGGGGCTACAGGGACAGTGGTTGAGTACAGAGGGCAGGCAATAAAAGACCTTAGCATGGAAGAAAGAATGACAGTGTGCAACATGTCAATTGAAGCTGGGGCAAGAGCAGGGATGATTTCACCTGATGAGAAAACGTTTGAATACCTAAAAGGCAGACAATATATGCCAAAGGATGAGGAGTATGACAAATGCGTTGAGAAGTGGGCAGAGCTTGCTACAGAAGATGGTGCAACATTTGATAAGTCCATTACACTTGATGCTTCAAGGATTGCTCCGCAGGTAAGCTGGGGTACAAACCCGGGGATGGTTGTAGGAGTTGATGAAAAGGTTCCCGGTCCTGCTGATTATTCCGATCCAAACCTACAGAAGGCCACACAAAGCGCCTTGGAGTATATGGATCTTAAGCCCGGGACCAAGATAGAAGATATTAAACTTGACAGAATATTCATAGGATCATGCACTAATTCAAGAATAAGCGATCTTATAGCGGCAGCTAAGGTTGTTAAGGGTAAAAAAGTAGCATCCAGCCTCAGCGCAATGGTAGTGCCTGGCTCGCAGTTAGTAAAACTTCAGGCTGAAAAACTTGGTCTTGATAAAATTTTTAAAGAATCGGGTTTTGAATGGAGAGAAGCCGGGTGCAGCATGTGCCTTGGAATGAACCCTGATATACTCGTACCCGGAGAAAGGTGTGCAAGTACATCAAACAGGAACTTCGAAGGAAGACAGGGCAAAGGTGGAAGGACTCATCTCGTTAGCCCCATCATGGCAGCCGCAGCCGCACTTAAAGGACATTTTGTAGATGTAAGAGACTTAGATCTGGAAACTGAATTATAAGAGGTGAAAACATGAAACCATTCGAAAATTTTAAGGGTATAGTAGCCCCGCTAGATAAAATGAACGTTGATACGGACCAAATTATACCAAAACAGTTTTTAAAAAGGATTGAGAGGACCGGTTTTGGAGAATTTCTATTTTATGACTGGAGATATTTGGACGACGGAAAGCCTAATCCGGATTTTATCCTGAACAAAGAAGGGTATAAGAACAGTCAAATCCTTCTTGCAAAGGATAATTTTGGAAGCGGAAGCTCAAGAGAACACGCCCCATGGTCATTAGAGGATTATGGCTTTAAAGTAATTATAGCCCCATCATTTGCCGATATTTTTTATAACAACTGTTTTAAAAACGGCATGCTTCCAATTATTTTGTCTTCTGATCTGGTTGACTATCTATTTAAACAGGCAACTACTCAAAACGGCTACATGCTCGATATAAATCTAGATGATCAGATAATAAAAGACGATAGCGGTTGGTCTACAACATTTGATATTGATCCGTTTAAGAAAAAAACATTACTGGAAGGACTGGATGATATTGCGTTAACTCTTCAGTTACAAGACCATATTTCCAGTTTCGAACAAAGTCATACTGTATAGATCGATATAATATAATTATTGATTTAAATAAGTTATACTTAATATTTAAAGCATTATAATAATTATTGTTAATTAAATGATTTTTCTTGATAAAATCATTTAATAACGTTCGAAAAGATATACCAATGCAGCATTTTTCAATTTCTTTGATATAGAACAAAAAATTAGAAAAAATCAAGACTAGTATTTATCCCCAATAAGAATTAATCTATAAGTAGGTATGAGTGCAATTGAGTTAAAACAAAATACGAAGCTGGTTCAGCAGCAAAAGCTGTACCTCACCCAGGAACAGCAGCTGTTCTTAAGACTAATACAGATGTCTTCACTTGAACTCAAGGAATACGTTGAGGAACAGCTTGTAGAAAATCCTGTGCTGGAAGAAGATTTAGAAAAAAAGCCAAAGGATGACGCTCAGACAGATAATAACAGTAGTGAAGATTTGAATTTTGACAGCTATAAATTTGATACCGACAACTCTATTCCTTTTACCAATAAAAACTTCGTCGATCAGGAACAGGATTATTCATGGGAAAACAACCTGACATCAGAAACTTCCTTACAGGATTATTTGCGCTGGCAGCTAAAAATATCCAACCTGGGGGAAGAAGATAAACTCATAGCATCAATAATCATAGGAAACACCGATGAAGACGGTTATTTAAACTCAAAGTGCGATGAGATTTTTGCAGAATTCTTGAATATTTCCAGCAATACCAGCATCAATGATAAATCAGCTAACAGCTTAGCTCTAAATAATATAACCAGCGAACACCTGCAACAAGGAATAGGTAAGGTTGAAAATGTTTTAGATGAATTACACTCCACTTTTGACCCTGTTGGGGTTTGCGCAAGGGATTTAAAAGAATGTCTCAAACTTCAGGCATATAACCTTGGGTTTAGAGATGAAGACCTTATTATAATACTTATTGAGAAGTATCTTGAAGACATTAGCAACAATGATTTTGAAAAAATAGCAGCCGAAATGCAAAAGGAGATTGACGAGATAAAAGAGGCTGTAAATATGATATCTTCGTTTGAGCCTAAACCCGGAAGGCCATACTATATGAGTGATATAGAAAAAAATATCACGCCCGATTACCACGTATACAGGATTGGTGATGAACTGCAGATTCAGTTTAAGGTAAACATTCCGAATTTGAGAATAAGCCAGTACTATCAAAGAATCGTTAAGAACTCCGATTCTATTAATTCAGAAACCAAAAAATATATTAAAGAAAAGCTTGATATAGCCAAAAAAGTAATAAAAGGAATTCAGGAAAGAGAAATAGCCATAACAAAGGTTATAAAGAAAATAGTAGATGTTCAAAGGGATTACTTTTTTTACGGTAAAGATTTTATTAAACCACTTAAGCTAAAAGATATTGCTGATGATGAAGATATAAATGTGCATGAATCAACCATAAGCAGAATGACAAGTAAAAGATATATATCTACTCCAAATGGGGTTATTCCCATGAGAACTCTTTTTTCCAGAAAAATTGAAACGGTACATGGTACAGATATTTCATATGACAGAGTTAGATCAATAATTGAAGACCTTATAAAAAATGAAGACAAAAACAGCCCCTATTCTGATGAGGATATTTCAAAGATACTTGAAATAAGAAATATTAAACTTGCCAGAAGGACTGTTGCAAAGTATAGAAAACTGTTGGATATACCTTCATCTTCTAAAAGGGCAAAAAACTATAAGGAGCAGCAAAATGGATCTTAAAATCACAATAAGGCATGAAAAAGACGCAAGAAAAAGCAGAAGACTAAGAGATTTTATAAAAAAGAAATCTCTTAAAATTGAAAAAATCATAAATCAGTACAACACTCCTTCAGAAGTAAAAATAATCCTGGATGTACAGAAGTTTAGAAACAAGGCAGAAATTTTCATTAATAGTGGAATATTCAAGTGTACCTCTTCAGTTGAATCAGAGGATATGGCAAACTCCATAGAATCTGCAATTGACAATGTAATAAAACAATTGAAAAAAAGGATCGAGAAGAAGGCTTCACTGAAAAAAAGAAAAGGGGCAGAAAAAGTTATTGATACCCATTATGTAATGGGAAAAACTGACCAGAGTGATTACAGATTAGAAAACGCTCCTGCAAAACCCATGTCTGTGGATGAAGCAAAACTGCAGCTCGACATATCAGAACATGAATTTGTTACATTTTATAACAGCTCCAGCGGGGAAATGAATGTTCTTTATAAAAACAGCGCTGATGAGCTTGTACTTGTAACACCATAATACTAGTTTACAATCCTCATTGAATTTTCATGAACATCACAGACGAACTTACAAAAGATAATATAATTGCAGACCTGCAATCGACTACCAAAACCGATGTAATAAACGAACTCACAGCACACATATGTAAAAATCATCTCAACATAAACCATGAGCAGGCAAGTGAAGTTATAATGGAAAGAGAAAAACTTTGCAGCACTGCGCTCGATGCCGGAGTTGCTATACCACACGGCAAGATAGGTGGTATATCAAGTTTTGCAGTAGTTTTTGGCAGAAGCCTGAAGGGAATAGATTTTGATTCTCTTGACGGAAAGCCCACTCAACTGTTTATACTAATATTAAGCCCCGAAAATTCATCTGGCATGCATCTTAAGCTTCTTGCTAAAATATCAAAAATATTAAAGATCCCGGAAACCAGATCTAGGCTCATAAATGCAGGCTCCAGTGACGAGATATATGATATAATTGCTGAGGAAGATGCAAAATACTAAAATCCTAAAACAATTCGGAGGCAAATCTAAAGCAAAACCCGGGGATAAACTTACAGTTGGTGAACTCTTAAGCTCCTGGGGAAATGAACTACAGCTAACTCTAATTACCGGAAGTAAGGGATTTAAGCGTACTATTAAAGAAAACAGGGTGCAAAAAATAGGGCTAAGAATGATAGAGCCCGACATTACGCTCGATAAATTCACTGTCCAGATTCTCGGAAGAACCGAGATTTCATATCTTAAGAAAATAAGCGCTTCAGAACAACAGCAAGTTTTATTAAAACTCACGTCACAAAAAATCCCCTGCCTTATAGTAACCAAAGGGATAAAGCCACCTGAAAATCTTGTAAAACAGTGCGAAAAAGCTGGTATTCCACTGTTCAGGACTAATCTGCACACAGGAAGGACGATCTCTGAAATAAGGGCAATTCTGGAAGTACGGTTTGCCCCATTTATATCAGCCCATGGGGTTTTGATCGATATTCACAGACTGGGAGTGCTTGTTCTTGGCAAAAGCGGGATAGGAAAAAGCGAGTGTGCCCTTGATTTAGTCCTACGGGGAGCAAAGCTTGTGGTTGATGACCTGGTGGAAATCAGAAGACTTGGGGCTTCAAATCTTGTAGGGTGCAGCCCTCAGAACATTAAACATTTAATGGAAATAAGAGGAATCGGGATAATCAACATCAAAGACCTTGTGGGGCCTACTGCTGTTATGGACAAAAGAGAGATAGATATGGTGATTGAGCTTGAACACTGGGATCCAAAAACTGAATACAACAGGGTTGGTGATGTATATGACACTTATGAGATTTTAGACGTAAAACTTCCCTACCTCAAAATACCTGTAAGCCCCGGCAGGAATATATCCACTATAGTCGAAATTGCAGTCAGAAATCAGATATTTAGGCAATCTGTTTCTGATTAGCCGTATTATTAGATAATATATAATACATGAATCTAGTAATCGTAAGCGGGCTTTCAGGATCGGGCAAATCTTCAGCTATAAATGTACTTGAGGACCTTGGTTATTATTGTGTAGACAATCTGCCGCCTCAGTTAATTCATACCTTTCTTAATCTATGCAAGAAATCATCTGCACAGATTGAAAATGTAGCATTTGGAATAGACATTAGAGAAGGTGAATTTTTAAATAAAATACATGAAGAAATAAAGAAGCTTAAAAAGAGCGGCAAAAAAGTCCAGTCTATTTTTTTAGATGCATCTGATCAGAGTTTAATTAAAAGGTATAAAGAAAGCAGGAGGGTTCACCCCCTTGCACCCACCGGAAATCTTCCTGAAGGTATAAAAAATGAAAGAGAAGCTCTGCGTGAGATTAAACAGAGCTCAGAAAATGTAATAGATACTACAAAATTAACAGTACATCAGCTAAAACAGATTATCATTGATATATTTGGTAAATCTAAAAAGCAAAAGCTTATATTAAATTTCAGCTCTTTTGGATATAAATATGGAATCCCCAACGATCCTGACATTATGATAGACGTAAGGTTTCTTCCAAACCCGCACTTCAATGAAAAGATAAAAAAATTTAACGGAAAGGATATAAAGATTAAAAGATATGTGCTTAAAGGAGATGAACCCAAGGTATTTTTAGATAAACTTGTAGATTTTCTGGATTTTCTATTTGATAAATATATTCTTGAGGGTAAAAGTTATTTAACTGTTGCAATAGGATGCACTGGAGGCAAACACAGGTCGGTTGTAATAGTTGAAGAACTTAAGAAAAGATTTAAAAAATTAAATCCTAATATATCTCATAGGGACATAGGAAAAGAATAATATCATGATAGGTATAGTTGTAATATCACACGGCAAATTTGCTGAAGAACTTATATCCGCAGTTAACTTTGTGCTCTCAGCAAAACCAAAAATTAAGATGAATGCTATCAATTTAGATAGAGAAGTAGACTTTGACGCATTTAAAAAAGAAATTAAACGGAACATAAAAAAAGCCGATAAAGGAGACGGAGTACTGCTTGTAACAGATATGTTTGGCGGCACGCCATCTAATATCAGCCTCACTTTTTTAGAGGAAAATAAAGTAGAGGTCATCTCGGGGGTAAATCTCCCAATGCTTATTAAACTTGCCACACTGCCTGAAAACACTACGCTTTCGGAATCAGTAAGGATTGCAGAAAAAGCAGGGCGCGATAATATTATCGTGGCTAGCAACCTGATAAAAAAGTAAATAATATGATAAGGGGCATAATATGAGAATCGAAAAATCTGAAGAAATATTAGATAAATGGAAAGACAGTATACTGGCTGGTGACCTGCAAGATTATACATTAAAAATAGATGACGATGTAAAAGAAGATTTAGGTCTCATTGCGCTTTTTTTAGACTATATGACTGTAAAGGCCTCAGGAAATGCTATGGACTATTATGAGGGCTACAAACAGGCAGCTTCTGACATCCTGGGCTTAACGGGCTTGTACCTGGTGCAGGATGATCATAACAAGCTTATTAATGTTAAATACCAGGCACCGGATGATGACATTCAGGAACAACTGAAAAAACACATCTGGGGCGATGAATAAAGTTTAATAAGCTTAGTTATGCAACTTGCCGATTTATTCGACTCCTTTTTAATTGATCTGGATGGAGTGATATATGTTGGAGACAGCCCCACTTATAAAGCAGCACAAGTTATTACAAAACTTACCAAAGCTGGAAAAGAAGTAATCTTTATAACAAACGACCCGAGAAGATCATCTGTGGGGTATTGCAAAAAACTTAAAAGTATCGATATAAACATCCCTGCAAACTATATAGTCACATCTGCATCTGCACTCTCCAGGCATATCGAGACCAAATATAATACTAAATCAAAAACAGCCTTTGTCGTTGGTTCAGATAATCTTAAAAAAGAAGTACAAAGAACCGGGCTTAAACTTATTACAAAAATTTCAAAAGTTAACTCGGATTTTGTAATAGTCGGCGGGCACAATAAGGTTGACTATAATGATATAAAAAAGGCCACGCTTTGCATAAGAGCCGGTGCAAAATTTTTTGCAACCAATAATGATCCGTATTATCCAACACATGAAGGTCTTGTACCTGCAACAGGTGCGCTTGTGGCTGCAATAGAAACTGCCTCATCTGCTAAGGCAACTGTAGTAGGAAAACCAAAAAGGATAATGTTTGATATAGCTAAGAATTTGTTGTCCAGCAATAAAAAGGTAGCCGTTATTGGTGACAGGCTGGATACTGATATTGCAGGAGGGAAAAGAGCCGGTTGTTCTACAATTTTATCACTCACCGGATCAACAAAGGCAGAAGAGATTAAATCTTCGAAAACTAAGCCTGACTTTGTAATAAGAGATCTGAGTTTTCTATATAAAGACTCTGAAATTTCTGCATACAAATAGTCTACCTACTGCTGTCATTAAGGTTCCAGTCATACTCGGTATAATTCACTCTAAAGTTTGGATTGAGCTTATTAGCTTCATCGGCAGGTAAATACTGTTTTACAAAATCCAGAACCGTGCTGTGAGTTTTTTTAAAGTCACCTGCAAACCAGTTGAATATTGAAGATAGATATATTGTTTTATTACCTTCATCAATGTAATTAATACTCTTATCTGCCAAATATAGTTTAGTTCGGGCTTCTAACTGCTGTTCAAGTTTTAATGAAACGAATGCCCAGTTAGGAAGCTTTGGACACCCAAGAGCTGCACATACTAGGGCAAAGTGAATTCTCGGTTCGTTATAATTTTTTCTGATTATATCGTGTTCCAGCGCATCGAGAGAAATCTTTTTACCAAAAAGGTTTACTACATTCAATTTCCAGGGGCCCTCCCCTTCTTTATTTATATCTCTTATGCTCTTAACAGGATAATTATCGACTATAAGTTTTATTGTTGCTGCGTTATATAAGTTTATTAAGTAAGTCAGTCTCTCCTTTTCCGGCCATGCATTAAATGTGGCTTTTTCAACTTTTCCTAGAGTGTCCAGGTAGCCGTTAAGTACCTCGGGATCTACTTTAATGGCTTTATAGTTTACCAGGCCGTCCTTTACTTGATCCTGCAATAGTTGGTCGTAATTTTTGTGTGAATGATCAAACTCCTCAGCTGCACTATTAGGTACACCAAGATACAAAATAGCTATAATAACGATAAATACTTTTAATAGTTTCATCTATTTCCTTTCCTTCAGTTTGCTAATTTAGATATAAAATTATGAAGATAGATTCAATCTATATAACTGAATTCTGAGAAGATTGTTTCTTTGAACCAACAATAGAACTAGAATATCAAATGGATAAACATAACTTAAGACAGGAATAAAATATTGAAATAATATATATTAATGTAGCAGAAGAAGGAGTATTCTCTCCTTCTTCTGTATTTTAGAAATTACTTGGGAACACCGGGTTCAGTCATGGTAAAAGGGTCAAGCACCCTGGCAAGCTCTTTTTCCGGCATCACCTTTTTTTCAAGCGCTACATCTCTAACGGTCTTTCCTGTTGCATATGCCTCTTTAGCAATTGCTGCGGCGTTATCATATCCGATAATTGGCGCAAGACTTGTACACATTGCAAGGCTCTTTTCTATCATCTCTTCGCAGCGTTTTTTGTCTGCCTCAATACCGTCAATACATTTATCTGCAAATATGTGTGATACATTAGTAAGAAGCCTTATGGATTCTAAAAGATTATTTGCCATCATTGGCATCATTACATTTAATTCGAAGTTTCCAGACTGTCCGCCAATTGTAATTGCCGCATCGTTTCCAATCACCTGAGCTGATACCTGTGTTACTGATTCTGCAATTACCGGGTTTACCTTACCGGGCATTATAGAAGAGCCGGGCTGTACTGCTGGAAGCATAATCTCTCCTATACCACATCTTGGGCCGCTTCCTAACCACCTGATATCATTAGCAATTTTCATCATACTTACTGCTATAGTTTTAAGCGTTGCACTTGTCTGAACAACTGCATCCTTGGAAGCCTGTGCTTCAAAAT
This sequence comes from Thermodesulfobacteriota bacterium, assembly GCA_041572575.1. GTDB lineage: Bacteria > Desulfobacterota_D > UBA1144 > Nemesobacterales > N074bin48 > N074bin48. Next base: position 18,081 of record JBFFSH010000017.1, on the reverse strand, counting down.
GATTATCTGCTTCTCTGAATTTTACTTTTGTAATTTTTGTTAAGTTTCTTGCAATGAGACTTCCAAATCTTTTTGGAGTATTGATACCAGTACCAACTGCAGTACCTCCAATTGGAAGCTCTGAGAGTTCGTCCTTCACTTTCTCAAGCCTTGCTATTCCATGCTCAATCATACTGGCATAGCCGCTAAATTCCTGCCCCAGCCTTATGGGGGTTGCATCCTGCAGGTGAGTTCTTCCTATCTTTACTATCTTATCAAACTGCCTAGCTTTCTTGGAAAGTGATTTCTGTAGTTTTTTTAATGAAGGTATAAGACTATTTTGTATCTCTGTAAGAGCCGAAACATGCATTGCAGTGGGAATACTGTCATTGCTCGACTGACCCATGTTAATATGATCATTAGGATGAATCTTTTTAGCTGATTTTCCTATAATCTCATTTGCCCTTGTAGCGATCACCTCATTTGTGTTCATATTTGTAGAAGTACCTGAGCCTGTCTGAAAAATATCTACAACAAACTGGCTGTCCAGCTTTCCATCAGCTACTTCCTTTGCTGCTTTAATAATTGCGTCGCCAAGATTTTTAGGCAGAAGCCCAAGACTCATGTTTGCCTCTGCAGCAGATAGCTTTATAAGCGCCATTGCTTTTATAAATTCTTTTGGGAGTCCTACTCCGCTTACCGGAAAATTATCTATTGCTCTTGCAGTCTGAGCTGCATAGTAAGCATCCTTTGGTACTTCCATTTCTCCCATAGAATCCGATACTGTTCTATAACCACTCTTTGCCATTTTGTTCCTCCTTAATCACGTAAGAGTAAATCCTCACTCTATATCGATATTACAAAATATTTTGAAATTAATTTTGAGACGAATAATATAAACAACTACTATTACAAAGTCTACGTATTATTTGTATCATTGCCCGCAACAGGAGAAATGAATATATATGCCAAGAGCTAAAACAGGTGAAATAGAATTAAATTATGAAATAGATGGAAGCGGAGAGCAGACGCTTGTATTTATAAATGGTATCACAATGGATACAAATGGCTGGGGCTATCAGGCCCCTTTTTTCTCACAATTCTTTAAAGTCGTAAGATACGACTGCAGAGGACAGGGGCTTTCAGATAAACCTGCTAATCCTTATTCGCAAGAAATGCATGCGGATGATCTTAAAAATCTCCTGGATGTCCTGGGGGTGGATAAAGTTCATCTTATCGGGCTATCTAACGGGGGAATGATCGCTCAGCATTTTGCTCTCAAATATCCTGACAAGTTAATATCTCTTATCCTTGTAGATACATGCTGTTATGTAGATAAACTATTGCAGCTTATGATAGACACATGGATAAAAGCAACTGAGATTGGAGGAAACGAATTCAGATATGATATGTCACTTCCTGTTATATTTTCTGAAACATTTATTAGGAATAATGAAGAAAATTTATCACAAATGAAAGAGAACAATCTTATAGCAAACTCTCCAGAGGCTATAATCAATCTTGTAAAAGCAACAGCTGATCATGATTTATCTCACAGGATACAGGAAATAAAATGCCCTACACTAATAATAGCCGGAAGTGAAGATATACTGATTCCACCAAAACATTCCAGCATACTTCATGAAAAGATAGAAGGTTCGGAGTATATTACAATAGAAAATTGCGGGCACGTGCCGTCTATAGAAAAACCGGCAGAGTTTAATGAAATAGTTTTAAATTTTTTAACAAAAGTTAATAGCGCTTAGGAAAATGCGGTTATTTTTCAAGATAGTTTTTCATAGGAAATGATCTGTTTGCTCTTTTTAGTTTTTTAAGTGCTTTGACTTCAATCTGTCTTATACGCTCCCTTGTAACAGAAAACTCGTTTCCGACTTCTTCTAATGTATGTTCTTTATCCTTATCTATTCCAAACCTCATCCTGACAATAAGCTCTTCTCTATTGCTAAGAGCAGTTGTAAGCGCGGTGTCTATTAAACCCTTTAACTCTTTATGCTCGAGATTTTCAAGGGGTGATTGTGAATTATCATCTTCAATAAAATCCATAAGCCTGCTGTCTTCCTCATCACCAATTGGGGTTTCAAGAGATATTGGATCTTTGGTTATTTTCAGCACTCTTGCTACTTTATCAACCTGCATACCTGCTTTTTCAGAAATTTCTTCTATCATTGGCTCTCTGCCAAGCTCCTGTACTAAAGACCGTGAAACCCTTAGAAGTTTATTTATGGTTTCTGTCATATGCACAGGAATCCTTATGATCCTCGACTGATCGGCAAGTGAGCGTGTGATGGCCTGTCTTATCCACCATGTTGCATATGTGGAAAATTTATAGCCTCTTGAATATTCAAACTTCTCTACTGCTCTCATTAGCCCGACATTTCCTTCCTGTATTAAATCCAGGAAGGGAAACCCTCGATTTATGTATCTTCTTGCAATACTCACAACAAGCCTCAGGTTAGATTCTATAAGATCACTCTTTGCTTCAGATGCAATTTTTTCACCTCTTAGAATTTTTCTAAGTGACCTCTTTAATATTTTAAGCTCTTCTATATGTTTATTTGCTTCATTTTTCTTTTTAGATTTTGATGACTTTTTATTTGGCACTTCTTCTAGATTATTTGTACTCTCAATTGCATTTATGCCCACTGAGATTATCCTGTTAATCTGATTTGAGCTGAGATTTAGATTTTCAAGGATTTTTATTATTTTATCATTATTATTTTTAATCTTGGTCTGTACTTCTTGCTGATTTCCATTTTGCGTCTTCAATAAATTTTCATTATCTTTTAGATGTTTTTTTATGGAATGAAATGATCTTCTTATACTGTAAAGCACATCCTCTTCTTCATATTCATCGGCACCATCATAATAAGAGTCAGTAAAATCCTTAAGCCCGACACTGCCCTCTCTGATTTTCTCGCCAATATTAATAACTTCGTTTAAGAGAACAGATGAAGGAAGTATAGCTCTTGCAATAAGTTTTTTGCCAAGCTCTATTTTCTTTGCAAGATCAATTTCATCTTTTCTGGTTAGAAGAGTGTGGCCTGAAATTTCATGAAGATAATATTTTATCAAATCATGTTCATTGCCATTTTTTCTTTCCTGCTGAGGGGTGGAGTTTTTGTTGTCCTTGTTTTGAACCTCATCATCCGAAGATTCATTAAAAGATGAATTTTCAGTCTCAGAAGAGTCCTTATCGGAAGCGCCGTTACCAAACTCCTTAAATTGTTCAGATGAGAGCTTTTCAGTAACCTCGGATAACTCCTGATTTTGTTTTTTGTTAAGCTCCATAAACCTGCTCACTTAGATTTTTTTCCATTTTTACCAAATTGTCATATTCTTTAAGCAGTTCAATTTCATAATCAGGCTCTTTGTTACCAGTACTGTTGAGCTGTGATTTTATTTTTCGCTGCTCTTTTTTTATACTGCTAAGTTTTATTCTCTTATAGGATTGTTCAAAAATCTGTTCAGCAATAATTTCATTTTGTATATCTTCTGATGATAAAAGCAGCTCTGAGACTATTCTTTGAGTTTGAGAGTCATCCAAATGATTAATAATAGAAGCCGTATTGTTAAAGCCGGATTCACTGCAAATTTTAACAATCTGCCGGACTTTGCTGTCTTCAAGCATATCAACTATATCATCATCTACAATTTTTTCTATATACTGTGGATAGTGCAAGAGTACCTTAAGGAAAATATGCTCATAAGATGAAGTGGATTCTGAAGCATTGCCTGGCTGCTTGCTTTTTTCACTCGTCTTTTTGTTATTGATAAGAGAATAAATTTCCTGTTCTCTAAGACCAAACAGCTCCGCAGCCTTCTTGGTGTAAACACTTCTGCTAATGGAATCAGAATAAAGGGATAGCTTATCAACAAGCTCTTTTATAATAACATTTCTCGACCTGCTCCCTGAGTTGAAATCTTCTGATATCTTATCAAAATAAAAATCAATAAGAGAATTTGAATTTTCAATAAGGTTTATAAATTTGTCTTTTCCAATCTTTTCTACAAGAGAAGATGGGTCTTCATTTTCGGGTAAAACTACAACAGACGGAGTAATTCCATGTTTCAAAAACACATCAAGCGCTCTTAATGAAGCGCTTACCCCTGATTTATCACCATCATATACTATCACCATGTTCTCGCAAAATCTCTTAAGAAGCTTTGCATGATTGGATGTAAGCGATGTGCCCAGGGTTGCTACTACGTTTTTAATGCCGTTTTGGAAAAGTGATAATAGATCAATATAGCCTTCAACTATTATTACTTTATTTTCTTTTCTTATATCATTTCTGGCTACATTTAAACCATACAAAATACTGCTTTTATTGTATAAGGGGCTTTCAGGTGAATTAAGATACTTGGGATCATCATCAAAAAGAGTCCTTCCGCCAAATCCGGCAATTTTATTATTAAGATCAAATATCGGGAATATTATCCTGCCTCTAAACCTGTCATAATAACCACTCTGAGATTTTGAGCTTTTATTAACAAGACCCAATTCTGTAGCCTTGTTAAGGGGAACATTTTTGCCTATCATCCTATCGCTTAGATCGTTCCAGCTGTTTATACTGTACCCAAGGCCAAACTGCTCAATGAGTTCTTTTTTTAATCCGCGTGAAGCAAGGTAATCCAAGGCTTTTTCACCCTCTTGAGTTTGATACAAATTTTTTAAATATATTTTTTGAGTAAAATTATTTATTTTATATAAAAGTTCGTTATTGGGCTTAGCGTTTGTTTTGCTTGATCTTGATGGCAACTCTACTCCTGCAATCTCGGCAAGCTCTTTTAGAGCCGATACAAAGTCAAGGTTATTGAACTTCATATGAAAACCGATTATGTCTCCGCCGGTTCCGCATGCAAAGCAGTGAAAGAGCCCCTTATCATCACTTACCCTCATAGAGGGTTTGTGATCATCATGGAACGGACAAACTCCAAGATAGTCTCTGCCAGAATTTTTTAAGCTTATAAACTTTTGAATGTGGTCTACAATGCTTAAATTATCCTTAATATTCTGGACTATTTCTATATCACTGTGTTGGTTCATACTCTTAAATTTGATACAAATTCAAAGCTGTTCACAATGCAACAACCACCCCACAAACCAAACATAAACACATGAAACTTAAGTATTGCTACTCAAATGATATTATAGTAATAATCCAATATTATTAATTACATAGACCTAATTGAAGTGTATTAAAAACGTAAATCAATACTTTTAATATGTCAAGCAAGTAGTTTAGATTGTAATATTATTTATCGTCTTTATCGAAAGAAAATTTACCAACGTTTTCTCTATTTCTCTGGATAATCCTTTCTTGCTCTTCATCACTTAATTTATCTATTTCAGGATCGCTATATTCTTGTCTTTGCTCTTCAAATCTCTTGATCCAGGAGTCTCTTTGATCTCTTACTGTATCTATAAGTCCCATAATTACCCCCTTAGTTGTATATTTAATTAACTATTTGTGAAGCTGGAATAAACTCCACATAATTTTTTAGTTTTGGAATCATATCTGATAAAACCCTAATTGTCTGCGGGTAGGGATGACAAATTCCAACTGCATAGCCCTGTTTTTTAGAAATTCTAAGAAGCTCATTAACTCTGGCTCTTATAAATCTCTCCCCCTCTTTGCCTTTATCCAAAAACACATCCCTCTCAGCAGTTTTTAGTCCAAGTTTTTTAGCCTCATCATAGCCTCTGGACTGTGGTGATGTCTTGCTATCTATAAAAAACAGTCCCTCTTTCTTCACTTTTTTCAGAACAAGATTCATAAGTTCATCGCTTTCAGTAAACTTAGAGCCCATGTGATTATTTACTCCCTTTATATGCGGAACTGCTGCAAGGTTCTTTTCAACCAGTTTCATTATCTCTTTTTTAGGAAGCCCTGTAAGAAGCGCATTCTCACCCGCATCGATACCCGTATAACCCGAGGCATACTTTGGCTCCATGGGCATATGGAGCAATACGTCCCAGCCTTTACTGTTGGCTCTACTGGCTGCATAGTGCGAATACTTAAGGTCGGGTAAAACGGCCATATTTATACTAGCAGGAATTTTCAGCAGATCATCTATGCTTTTTTTGCTCGCGCCTATATCATCTACGATTATTGCAATTTTTGGTTTGGTCTTAAGCCCATACAAAAACGCAAACTCTTTACCATCGGCTGCACTCTTGGTCTTTGATCTATTCGGCACTGCAGTGGGTGATATCTCTTTTTTGGTTATCTCTGGTTTAGAAGGAACTTCTGCAGGAACAGGTTTTGGAATTTCTAAATGGAAGTTTATTTTATGAGTTGATAGAGTAAATATATCTAGGCTTGAGTTTGTAGAGTTTTTGTTCTTTTTTACTGTTGTCGTTATATTTTTAAGTCCGGTAAGACTTGCAAATTTTTTATTAAATTTATTAAACTTATCAGTATTATCTGTTTTGATAGAAACTTCTTTATAGTCCCAGTTTATATCGTCTTTATTTCTTTTATAATTATTTTTAGAAATAATTTCAGCTTTCTTAAGACCTATTTCACTAAATATTTCGTTTAAACGGGAATCAATTTTCTTTATCTCACTACTAAGCTCATCCTCTGTTATCCTTACCCTGCTTTCATCACGGGAGATACCGGAATTTATCAAATTAAGCGCCGCAAGCGTAATGGCTACAAGGACAATAAAACTAAAAGTAGCCAATATTACTCGTTTACCTTTGTTCTTCCTAGCGCGGTTTACTCTTTTTCGTTTAGGTGCAGGTCTTTTCTTTGATCTTGCCAACTATTTTTACTCCAAAGACTTTGATAGCTTTGAATTCAATTTGCTGAAGTTTTACTGGCGATAAGCTCTGTTGCCCTTTTTAGCTGCAGGTCACTCTTAGCATCTTTATTCTCAACAATTATATCCGGCACAACTCCGACATTGTTTATAGATCTTCCGCTTGGAGCATAAAATTTTGCTGTTGTAATCTTAAGCCCTGAACCATCTTCAAGCCTGATTATTGTCTGCACTGATCCCTTGCCAAAGGTTTTAGTGCCAACAATTGTTGATCTTTCATAATCCTGAAGCGCTTCGGCAACAACCTCAGATGCACTGGCACTACCATTGTTTACAAGTATGACAATTGGGAATTTATGTGTTTCGGCACCCTTTGTCGCATAGTAATCAAGATTTTGGTTAGAATTTCTACCCTTAACACTTACTATAATTCCTTCATCAATAAACTCATCCACTACCTCTACGGCCTGAGTAAGCAACCCCCCTGGGTTGTTTCTCAGATCCAGGATTAATCCCTGTAGTTTATCATTATTTTCTTGCTGTAATTTCTTTATTGCATTTTTAAGCTCGCCTGAAGTTTTATCCTGAAACTGAATAAGTTTTACATAGCCAAGGTTTCTATCCAAAAGCTCTGATTTTACGCTTTTAATATAAATAATGCTTCTTTCAAGCTCAATTACCTTTGTAGATGAGTCTGCTTTTTTCTTCACTTTAATGTTAACACTGGTACCAACAGGGCCTCTAAGAAGCTTTACCGCTTCAAACTCCACCATCTTACTTGTAGATTTACCGTTTATTTCAATAATTTGATCACCCGCTTCAATTCCTGCAGCTGAGGCAGGAGTATCTTCTAGCGGAGAAACCACAGTCAGTACTCCATCTTTAACTGTAATCTCCATACCGAGCCCTCCAAACTCTCCGGATGTTCCTTCTTCCAAATCCTTGAATCTGTCGGGAGTTAAATATGCTGAGTAGGGGTCGAGGCTTTGAAGCATGCCTTCAATGGCATTTACAGACAGTTCTGCGCTATTGATATCATCCACATAGTTTCTCTCTACAAGATCCAAGACCCTTGTAAAAGTTGAAAGCCCCTCATAAATTTCATCATCACCATATACATCAGGCACATACACAAGCATTAGTAATAAAAGTAAGATTTTTTTCATATAAACACCTTAAAATTTATTTTTAATAATATTATAGAAAGTAAATTGAGATAAAACAAAAAAAGAATGAAAATATTCTTAAATAAGGCAGGTAATATTATTTCGATTTAAGCAGCTGCTCACAAGACTCTGATATATTAGCAGCTTTGAGACCAAAATATTCTAACAGCTTCATACCGTTTCCGGATGTACCAAAACGGTCTTTCATACCTATTCTCTTTACAAGTGTAGGGCAGTGTTCGGATAGCACCTCTGAAACGGCTCCTCCAAGACCACCTATAATATTATGTTCTTCTGCTGTAACAACGGCTCCAGTCTTTTCTGCTACTGAAACCACTGTTTCTATGTCAATAGGTTTTATTGTAGCAAGATTCACTACACATGCGTCTATCCCTTTTTCTTCGAGCAGTTTTGCTGCATTCAACGCTTCACTTACCATAATTCCCGCAGCAAATATTCCTACATCATTTCCATGTCTTAATATACTTGCTTTTCCAAGCTCAAATTTATATTTATCATTATAAATAGTGGGAAACTTTGCTCTTGCAAGCCTAACATATGCCGGTCCTTCATTGTCAGCCATTGTCCTTATTACCTGCTCAGTTTCTACGGCATCAGCTGGAACAATGACTCTCATATTGGGCAGCACTCTCATAAGACATATATCTTCAAGCGCTTGATGTGTGGCACCATCCTCACCAACTGTAACCCCTGCATGGGTGGCAACAATCTTTACATTCAAATTAGGAAACGCTATAGATTGTCTTACATGCTCCCAGGCTCTTCCCGTTGCAAAGACAGCAAAAGTACTAGCAAAAGGTCTCTTTCCGGCAAGGGCAAAACCTGCGGCTGTGGCCATCATATCCTGCTCTGAAACTCCCATGGTGAAAAATCTATCGGGATATTCTTTTCCAAACAGATTGGTTTTTGTAGAAACCGTAAGATCGGCATCCAGTACCACAATGTCCGGGTGACTGGCTCCAAGCTCTACCAGTGTTTTTCCATATACTTCTCTTATGTATATACTTTCACCGGGTTGCTCTAAAACATAATCACTATACTCAGATTTGCTCATGCGGCCTCTCCAAGTTCCTTTAGAGCAATTTTTAGTTCTTCATCAGATGGGGCAACCCCGTGGTAGTTGCCTTTATTTTCAAAAATGGAAACCCCTTTACCCTTAATCGTATTTGCAATTATTGCATAGGGTTTACCTTTAGTAGATTTAGCCCTATCAAATGCTTTTATAAGACTTTCAATATCATGACCGTCTTTAAGCTCTTCAGTTTCCCAGCCAAAAGCAATAAATTTATCAGCAACGGGGTTAATATCTTTGATCTTATCCATAGCACCATCATTCTGAAATCTATTCCTATCTACTATGGCGCATAAGTTATCGAGTTTTCTATACCCAGAAGTGGTAATAGCTTCCCATGTAGAACCCTCTTGCAGTTCTCCGTCACTTAGAAGCGTATAGACCCTGTAGTCTTTATTATCTAATTTGCCGGCAAGCGCAATCCCATTTGATGCGGAAAGCCCGTGGCCAAGTGATCCCGTGCTTGCTTCAATGCCAATTGATACATCATATTCTGGATGGCCCTGTAAAATAACTCCTGGCGTACGTAGTTTGTTAAGCTCTTCTTTTGGGAAGTAACCAGCCTCAGCAAGTGTTGCATAAAGAGCAGGAGCCGCATGACCTTTAGACATGATAAAACGATCTCTGTCCTGCCATCCCGGGTTTTTAGGATCATATCTCATAACAGAGAAATAAAGAGTGGCCAATATATCCGTGCATGAAAGCGATCCGCCCGTGTGACCCGAATTACAATTATTTAGAGCAGTTAGCAGGTCAATACGAATTTTTCTTGCATGTTCCTTTAATACTTCAATATCAGTTGTAAGTTCCATCATATATTAAAAAATTCAAAGTCTAGCTTGAAAAATGAGCGATAAATATAAACCTCAATCCGGATATGTCAACAATACCCCGGTGCACTATATAAGAAGCTTTACAAGGTATTAATAAATTATAGCTTGAACAGGGTAATAAAATCAGCTAACTTACCCATTCTAGTTATGATCGGACTCATAAAAGAACTTAGCACCAGATATTTTGGTTCGTATATGGAATTCTTTGAAAAGTTTTCCAAGATAAGCCTACTGCTCAAAATACTTGTGATTCCTGTTTTTACTTTTGTATATATACTAACATTTTTCACACTTTTACTCATAGTTCTAACCATTATATTTGTAGTATTACCAATATCTATTGTCTACAAACCTCATTTGGTTAAGAATTCTTAATATTGAGACCTAATAATTAGCTTAAATTTCCAAGGAGTTTGATATAAACAAAATAGATACAAGCAACCTTCCCAATCACGTTGTAATAATTATGGACGGAAATGGAAGGTGGGCACAAAAAAATAATCTGGATAGAATAAGCGGTCACAGAGAGGGTATGAAGTCTGTAAAATCAGTTATCCAGGAATCGAGAAAAATTGGGATTAAATATCTTACGCTCTATGCATTCTCCGCTCAAAACTGGAACAGGCCAAGACCTGAAGTAAATGCGCTTATGGAACTTCTTACTTTTTATCTGTTAGAACAGGGACAGGCTCTTTTAGAAAAGGATATAAGACTAAATGCGATAGGAAGATTAAATTCACTTCCTGAAGATGCCCGCAATGTTTTAAATCAGGCAATGGAGCTAACAAAAGACTGCTGCGCTATGACCCTTACTCTTGCTCTCAGCTACGGTGGAAGAGAAGAAATAATTGATGCGGTTAAAAAAATATGTGATAAACCCAACCTGAGCTCAAAAGATATAAATGAAGATTGCTTTTCTAATTATCTTTACACATCCGATATGCCTGATCCTGACCTGTTAATAAGGACCAGCGGAGAGCACAGAATCTCTAACCTCCTTCTCTGGCAGCTTGCTTATACAGAAATTTATTTCACTAAAACCCTCTGGCCAGATTTTCGTAAAAGACATTTAGTTAAAGCTATCTCTAACTATCAAAACAGAGAGAGAAGGTTTGGTCTTACTGCAGAACAACTTAAAACAAGGGAAGTTATTTGAAAAACATCTCAATCCTGGGATCTACTGGATCAATAGGCACTCAGACACTGGAAGTCATCTCCGGGTTTCCTCAAAAATTCAATATTGTTGGACTTGCTGGAGGAAACAACTTTGATCTGCTTGCTGAGCAGGTAATTAAATACAGACCAAAGATTGTTTCTATTAAATCAGAAGCTAATGCCGCGGCGCTTGAGTCAAAACTCAAGAATATAAAAACGCATATTGTATATGCAGAGAAAGGAGCAGAGCAGGTTGCCTCACACCCTGAAGCCGATCTGGTTGTTTCTTCAATGGTTGGCGCCTCGGGACTTAAGCCAACTTTAGCAGCAATTAAACAAGGAAAGGACATTGCCCTTGCTAATAAAGAGACGCTTGTGATGGCTGGACAGCTCATTACTGATGAAGCTAAGAAGAATAATATAAAGATAATACCGGTGGACAGTGAACACAGTGCTGTTTACCAGGCCATAAAAACCTCAGACAAAACTTATGTAAAAAGAATAATTCTTACAGCATCAGGAGGCCCTTTTCTAAACACTCCCGTAAATGAAATGAAAGACATATCCGTATCACAGGCACTAAATCATCCAACCTGGAAAATGGGCAACAAAATCACAATTGATTCTGCTACACTTATGAATAAATGTTTTGAAATAATTGAAGCAAAATGGCTCTTTGATTTAAGTAATGAGATGATTGATGTATGGGTGCATCCTCAGAGCATAATACACTCTATGGTAGAGTTTGTTGACGGCTCTGTAATGTCACAAATGGGCCTGCCTGATATGAAAATTCCAATATCCTATTCACTCAACTATCCGGAGAGACTTAACCTCAATATTAACAGCGTACAGCCAGGCGAATTTTCCAACCTGCAGTTTGAAGAGGTTGACACAACCAAATTCCCGTCTATTAATTATGCATTCCATGCCCTTAAAGAAGGTGGTACACTACCGGCGGTGATGAATGCGGCAAATGAAATTGCCGTAATGGAGTTTTTAGAGGGAAATATACAATTTACTCAGATACTAAAGACTATAAAAGATGTAATGGATCTTCATAATAATTCCCAGGATTATAACTACGAGGCAATAATGGAGTCAGACAAATGGGCAAGAAATAAGACCCGTGAGATTTTAAGTAATTAGGAGAAAAATATGAGCACAGTTTTAGGATTTTTATTTGTTATTGGAGTACTTGTATTCATACATGAGCTTGGACATTTTCTGGTAGCAAAATGGAGTGGTGTTAGGGTTGAAAAATTTTCACTCGGATTTGGCAAGAAGCTATTTGGCTTTCGCAGAGGGGAGACCGAATACCAGGTCTCAATGCTCCCTCTTGGCGGGTTTGTAAAGATGTATGGTGAGACCGGAGAGGGATGCATAATTGTAGAAGACATAAAGGAAGGCTCCAAGGCAGAGAAACTCGGGCTTATTTCCGGTGATAAGATAATGAAGATTGACGGAAATGAGCTAAAAGAGTTTTCTACTTGGAAGAGTTTACTTCACAGGCTCAAGACATCCGATAAGACAGAGCATGAATATTTGGTTGAAAGAGATGATGACAGGATAAGGCTTAACGGAAGCCTTGAAGATATTGACGGCATGAACGCTTTTTCAGAAAAAGAGTATTCAAGGGGTTTTTCCAACCAGCCTCTTCTAAACAGATTTCTTATAGTAATAGCTGGTCCGGCAATGAACTTTCTTGTGCCATTTGTTTTTTTCCCGATGGTATTTTTACTGGGCATAGAACAACCGGCTTATCTGGATAAGGTTCCCGAAGTAGGATATATCCAGCCTGAGTCAGAAGCTCAAAAAGCAGGCTTTGAGATCGGAGATAGAATCTTAAAGATAAACAATAAACCTGTAAACACATGGAAAGAAGCTACTATAGCTTTCCAGATCAACCCTGACTCCCTACTTAGTGTTACAGTGGATAGGGCCGGAACCGAAAAAGAGCTGTCGGTAAAAGCCATAGCCGGAAACCAGGGAGTAGTATCAATAGGTGTACTGGAACCTTTGGATGCCGTAGTAGGAAATGTCGGCCCCGGAACACCTGCAAAAGATGCAGGTCTACAAAAAGGTGACAAAATTATACAAATCGATGATGTCAAGATTAATGACTGGTATCAAATGTCGGCTGCTATTAAGAAGAGGGGTGACAAAGAATCAACATTTATCATTCTTAGAGATGACAAAGAACTTAGTATTCAAATCACTCCAGCACTAAAAGAAAACGATCAGGGGCAAATTGGCATAGGCCCTCTTCAGGAACAAACTGTACAAAAATATGGCCTTTTTAAATCTATAACCAAGGGAATGCTAAAGGCATATCATGATATTATAGAAATTACCGAATTATTGTTTGGATTTTTATATAAACTTATAACTGGCGCAATACCACTTAGTACGGCCGGAAAAACCATTGCAGGCCCTCTGCTGATTGCTCAGGTTTCAGGGGCAGCGGCGGAGAGCGGCTGGGCTACACTCTTGCAATTTACCTCTTTTATAAGTATCAACCTTGCTATAATAAACCTTTTTCCTATTCCAATGCTAGATGGCGGGCATGTTGTTTACATAGGACTTGAAGCTGTAAGAAGGAGACCTCTTAGCGAAAAAGCAATGGAATACAGCCAGAAAGTTGGATTTACTTTTTTAATACTACTGATGTTTCTGGCAGTTTTTAATGATGTAAGCAGGCTAAAAAACGACATTATAAAGCCGTTTAAAAAGGCAGCCGAATATATAAAATAGTTATATTGTATACTTGCTAAATGAGTCTTCTTAAATTAGGAAAAGACAACTGGGCAAGAACTTCTCCCACAAAGCTTGGGATTTTATATATTGCACTCACTCTCTTTGTGGGATTTGCCGCTATTAATACGGGCAATAACCTTCTGTACCTTACCTTTGGAGTCATGTTAAGTTTTGTGATAGTTTCTGGCATCATATCTATGTTTAACCTTGCGAGGATAGATGTTGATTTCAAAATTCCAAGGGATGTTTATGCTCTAAGTTCTACTAACCTTGTTTTCAGTCTTAGAAATAACAAACCGCTTATCCCCTCTTATTCATTAACAATTGACCTAAATGGCAGAAAAGCCTTTGTTCCGTACTTAAAAAGAGATGCTAAACTAAAAACTAACCTTTTATATGTTTTCAGTAAAAGGGGCTGGAACACAATCCCCGATGCTACTATCTCTACAAGTTTCCCTTTTGGATTTTTTAAAAAATGGATAAGAATTGACCTTGGGAAAAAGGAAGTCCTAGTATATCCAAAGATTGAAAAGATTGATATATCAGACAGTTTCATACAGGAGAAGAAGGGAGAGAATGAAATAGATAAAAAAGGCTTTGGGGCCGACCTCAGGTCAATAAAAGATTTTTCTCAGGGAGATAACCCCAAATTTATTCACTGGAAAGTATCTGCCAAGAAAAACAAGCTTATGTTAAAAGAGATGCAGGATGAAGAATCAGAATCTGTAACACTGCAGTTTAATCCAACCAAAAACGAAGGGGAGCTTGAAAGACAGATAGTACAAATTGCATCTACCTTGATGGAACTTCTAAGAAAAAATTATCTGGTCGATTTTATTTCCCCACAAAAAACCTATCCACACTCACAAATAGGAAACCCGCCAAGGGAAGTGCTTTCATACCTGGCACTTTATAACAATTAATCTATTTATTCTTTTTGGATTTAGTAGCCATTTCCACAAGCGGGCGCCTGCCGATATTGTCCTTTTTGAAACACTCAATGATATGCTCAGCTTCTTTTAAAGGAACAGTAATAAAGGAAAACTTTTCAAAGACCTGCACATCATCAATGCTTCTGTCTTCCACGTTTGCTTTGTTTTTTATAAAGCTTACCAGCTTCCTTTTATTCATGTCGTCCTTTTGACCCCTTGCAATAAAAAGTCTTGTTTTACCCTGTATCTTGGGATAAACATCTCTTACCTCATTATATCTCTGGGGGTTGAGGTCATCACTAAAAGTGGTCTGCAATAGCGAAGCAATAAGTTGTTCCGGGTTTGTTTCGCCTATCATTTCACGCGCAAGATCGGAAAATTCCTGCTGTATATTAGCATTATAGATATCATTTATCCTGTCTTTAATCCTGTCTTTTTTTACCTCTATAATATCATCGACTTTAGGTAGTCTTTCCCTGCGGATATCGGTTTTGGCTGCCTTTTTAATATGCATTAATTTTCTATATTCTTCGGGGGTTATAAATGTGATGGCTGTTCCAGATTTTCCTGCACGCCCCGTACGTCCAATTCTATGCACATATGACTCCGGGTCCTGGGGGATTGAATAATTTATTACATGAGAAAGATTATCAATATCTATGCCCCTTGCTGCAACATCGGTGGCAATAAGAATATTAATTCTTTTATCTTTAAAACTTGTTAATATCTTTTCTCTTCTGTGCTGTGAAATATCTCCATGTAGACCTTCGGTATCATAGCCCCTGTCTTTAAGGTGGTTTGCAACCGTATCCACATCAATCTTTGTTCTACAAAAAATAAGGCCATAAAATTCCTTTTCAAAGTCAATTATTCTGCAAAGTGCTTCAAATTTATCTCTTCCGGGTACTTCAAAATATATCTGATCGGTGAGATCCACCGTGATTTTTTCTGTTTCGGTTTTAATTAGTTCATAGCCCTTCATGTGCCTTTTTGCAACGGCCATTATCTCTCTTGGCATCGTTGCAGAAAAAAGCAGGGTTGTCCTTTCTTTATTGGTTGCTGCGAGAATTTCCTCAACATCGTCAATAAATCCCATGTTAAGCATCTCGTCAGCTTCGTCTAGTACCGCATATGAAACATTTTCAAGCTTTAGAGTACCGCGTTTTATATGGTCGAGCACCCTACCAGGAGTACCCACTACCACTTCCACGCCTTTTTTCAGTCTTTTGAGCTGAAGCTCCATAGACTGTCCGCCGTAAATAGGGATCACCTGAATCTTCTTTCTGCCCTTAAGAGAATTTATTTCTTCAGAAACCTGAATGGCAAGTTCTCTTGTTGGAGTAAGAATGATCACCTGGACATACTTTGTATTCTCTTCAATATTTTCAAGTATCGGAATACCAAATGCCGCGGTTTTGCCGGTGCCGGTCTGCGCCTGGCCCACAAGGTCCTTGTTGGCGCTCAATAGAATTGGAATTATTTTTACCTGAATAGGTGTAGGCTCTTCAAAGCCCTTCTTTCTCAGTGCCGCAAGCATCTCCTGCGATACACCAAGATTTTCAAATTTTTCTAGTTCACTCATATATATCCTGCAATAAAAAATGTCGGGGGTTGAATTAAAGGATTAACCAAAAAGAATTGTTCGATAGTTTTTCGCTCTATAATATTCAAATCAGTATTACTTCTTTTCCCAGCAGTTATAAGGATACTTGACTAAATTAGAATTACTATACCTGATATCATTTGTCACTTCATCTTTTATCCATGAAGGTAAAACAACTTTTTCATTCTCGTCACTCATTTCAACCTCGGCCACAATAAGTCCTTTATTACCTCCTTCGAATACATCAATTTCCCAAGTGTGGTCAAAATGTTCAATCTTGTATCTGGTCTTATCAATGACCATATTATTGCAAAGAGTATCAATAATTTCCTCCGCTTCATTATACGGAATTTCATATTCATACTCAGTTCGGGTGATACCGCTCCGAGAACCCTTTATTGTTATATAACCTTTTCCGCCCTTAATACGCACCCTAATAGCAGTGTTATTCGTTGTAGGAAAATAACCCTGCTTAATAACCTCTCCCTCTTTAAGGTCAGCTACAATAGATTCATCAATTAAAAACTTTCTTTCTATTTCTATGGGCATTTTTCGTTAATATAATAACTTAATATGATAGATACAAACAAAATCTTAATCATTGGCTGCGGTGTTTCAGGTCTTACATGCGGAGTGAAACTGCTTGACAGTGGCTTTGATGTTGAAATCATTGCATCAAAGTTACCCGCAGATACTACTTCGAGCGTGGCGCCGGCATATTGGTACCCGTATAAAGTCTATCCTGAAGAGAAGGTGCTAAAATGGGGAGAGATTTCATACAGAGAATATGCAACACTTAGCAACGATAAAAATACCGGGGTTACTTTTAAAAAGCTTTTCAAATTATTTGAGAAGAAAGTACCCAGACCTTACTGGACAAAGATTGTAAAAAGTTTTAATGAAGTACAGAAATCCGAACTGCCTGGTGGATATAATTATGGTTTCACTGTCGAAGTGCCTCAGGTTGAAGCGCCCATTTATTTAAAATATATGTACAACAGGTTTATAGAGTTGGGAGGTTTGGTAACTCAAATTGAAGAGTTAACGAGCCTAGAGCATTTATATAATGACAACAGGATTATTGTTAACTGCACGGGTCTCGGTTCATATAAACTGTGCAGTGACAGTGAGATGTTTCCTATACGCGGCCAGCTTGTAAGAACATCAAATCCGGGCGTGGACAAAATATATAATGATGAAGATGGGCCGCTTGCTATCACTTATATAGTCCCAAGAAGTGATGATTGTGTACTCGGTGGTACTGCACAGGAAAACAACTGGAATCTGGAAGTGGATAAATCTATATCTGATGCCATATTATCAAAATCAGCTACACTCGTACCAGAGTTAAGAGATGCAGATATTCTGGAACATAAAGTCGGACTCAGGCCCGGAAGGACAGAAGTGAGACTAGAATCAGAAAAAGTTACTGATAACTGTACCGTTATTCACAACTATGGCCATGGCGGGGCGGGGTTTACTCTTTCCTGGGGCTGTGCCCGAGAGGTATTAGAAATAGTTCAATCAAATAAAAGGTTGCTGTCCAATTAGTTCAACTTAGTGGTTTATACTGTGCCACTTAAATTTAATATATAATCTTAAATTTATACTTTCTCTTTTACACTTCACGGCTTATAATAAATTTAGGAGCTCGCATAGAACAGAGCTATAAGTAATGCAGAATCTCCTTTATTTTATTAACTAAATCTACATTTCTGTTATTAAATCTAAATTCCATCTCTTTTAGATACAAAACAAAGTGTTTTCTGTCAAT